>CATYZI010000008.1 GCA_958415625.1 uncultured Collinsella sp.
AGAGCCTGCACGAGGCCGCGGAGTTCGTCCGCGCCGTGGAGCACTCCCAGGACCTTCCCGTGTCCGTGCCCGAGGAGATCGCCTGGGAGAACGGCTGGATCACGACCGCGGAGCTGGAGGAGGCCGCGAAGGCCTACGGCAAGTCGGTCTACGGGCAGCACCTGAAGAAGGTCGCCGCCGGCGAGATCGTCAACAGCCCGCGCGAGTACTAGCGCAAGCTTGTTTTCTTTTAGGGGTCACCGTTTATCTGGTGGCCCCTTTCGTTACGATTACGTTGACCATAAAGACAATATGATTGGGAGTGGATGTGTTAAGCGTCTACTTTGGCGATATGCCAGAAGCGATTTACAACACAGCGACATATTTCAAAAACTCTTACCGGTCTTCTTGGATTACGGATCCCTATGCAGTCTCGATAATTAAAGATGTCGATCGATCGGATGTTGTCTCCGAGAACGTCATCGAAAGCCCCGTGCTTGGATCTATCTCCCCACTCCAGCTTTCTGGTGGCGTGAAAACGCTGCTGCTTATGAGATTTGATCGTAAGCATATTTTTAACGCTTCTACCTGTGGTGACAACTGTGCCAAGTGGATTCTCGACATGGCGAAAGACCGCAAGCTCGTTGTGAATCTCTATCATGTGATGGACTTTGGTCGCGAGGATTTTAAAATCAAAGTCGTGAATAGCGGCCGAATCGTTCACAATATGGCCGAATTGATTCACGAGTCGATTCCGTATCTGTAGGTGCTGCTTATGAACGGTTCGCATCTCGTTAAGATTTCCCGCCGCAGGGGAACCAAGTACACATTTACCATCAAGCGGAACATCACTATTGTGCGTGGCGATAGCGGCACGGGTAAGACGACACTGTTTGACATGGTCGCAGACTACATGCGAACGGGCGAGCAGTCGGGTGTTTCCTTGCAATGCGATTGTCCCTGTGTCGCTCTGACCGATTATGATTGGCGAAACCAGCTTTCGTCCGTCCACGACTCGATTGTATTTGTCGATGAGGGATTAAAAGAGATTCACTCTGATGAGTTTGCCCATCATGTGCTGTATTCCTCGAATTATTTTGTGCTGATCTCAAGGGCTGATTTCCCTAATCTTCCGTATAGCGTGGATGAGATTTACAAGATTAAGACGAGCGGAAAATACCATTCTTTCGTCCCTGTTTATCAAGATCGCGGGAATCATCGTTATGCTATTTCCCGGTCGGCGCCAAAACAGGACTTTTCTATCCTTCTATGCGAGGACAGCAAGTCTGGTTTCCAGTTCTTTGAACGGCATTTCGCTGACAGTGAGCTTACCTGTGCTTCGGCCATGACGAACAGCGCGATTTTGGGCTGGTTGGATCAGCATTTCGACGATCGCGTGTTTGTTGTCGCAGACGGGGCAGCATTTGGGTGCTATGCGGACCGCGTCCTTAAGCTGCAAGACATTCACCGCGATACTGTTACGGTTTGTCTTCCCGAATCATTCGAGTGGCTTCTACTGAGCTCCGGCGTTATTTCTGGGCTTGATGCTAAGGCGGTGCTGGAGTCTCCGGAAGAGCACATTGACAGTAAAGAGTTTAAAAGCTGGGAGGATTTCTTCTATAAGTACTTACGTGAAATAACTGGGGATTCGGTTTTTCACTACGACAAAGACTGCATTCCGGAGGCGTTTTGTACAGGAGGTAATTCTGCGAAGGTTATGGCTCTTATCGCATGCCGAAATGTCCGATAGTTTTGTTGAATAGTGTCGCGGCGTCACTTCCTGCGGCATACTAAAGAAGCTATACATGCTTCAGATTGGATTTTCATGTCTGAGATTTTTGAACCCCACAACATCATCGTCACGGGCGGCTGCGGCTTCATCGGCAGCAACTTCGTGCACTACGTGGTCAACAACCACCCCGGCGTGCACGTCACCGTCCTGGACAAGCTGACCTACGCCGGCAACCCCGAGAACATCGCCGGGCTGCCCTCCGACCGCGTGGAGCTCGTCGTCGGCGACATCTGCGACGCCGCGCTGCTCGATAGGATCGTCCCGGGCCACGACGCGATCGTGCACTACGCCGCCGAGAGCCACAACGACAACTCCATCGCCGACCCGGAGCCGTTCCTGCGCACCAACGTCGAGGGAACCTTCCGCCTGCTGGAGGCCGTCCGCAAATACGGCGTCCGCTACCACCACGTCTCCACCGACGAGGTCTACGGCGACCTTGCGCTCGACGACCCGGCGAAGTTCACCGAGGAGACGCCGTATCACCCGAGCAGCCCGTACTCGAGCACCAAGGCGTCCTCCGACATGCTGGTCCGCGCCTGGACCCGCACCTACGGCCTGCGCACGACCATCTCCAACTGCTCCAACAACTACGGACCCTACCAGCACGTGGAGAAGTTCATCCCGCGCCAGATCACGAACATCATCGACGGCGTGCGCCCCAAGCTCTACGGCCGCGGCGAGAACGTCCGCGACTGGATCCACACCGAGGACCACTCCTCGGCCGTCTGGGACATCCTCACGAAGGGCCGCATGGGGGAGACCTACCTCATCGGCGCCGACGGCGAGAAGAACAACATCACGGTCCTGCGCATGATCCTCGAGGCGATGGGCCGCGACCCCGAGGACTTCGACTGGGTCGCCGACCGCCCCGGCCACGACCGCCGCTACGCCATCGACTCGACCAAGCTCCAGCGCGAGCTGGGCTGGAGGCCGGCGCACACCGACTTCGCCGAGGGGCTCAAGCAGACGATCGACTGGTACGTCGCCAACGAGCCCTGGTGGCGCCCGGCCAAGGAGGCCACCGAGGCACGCTACCGCGCCCAGGGGCAGTAGGCCGGACCCCGGCGAACCGCACCGCGGGGCGCCCGCGCGGGGCCGCAGGGCATGGGGATGATCCTGCGTCCCCGCGCGGGCGCCCCCGGTTACCCAACCTCTTCGATAGGAGCTTTTCCCACATGGCTGACATCGCATTCGAGAAGGACCTCTCCGTCGCCGAGACCGGCATCGAGGGCCTGAAGGTCGTCGACCTCGCCGTCCACGGCGACTCGCGCGGCTGGTTCAAGGAGAACTGGCAGCGCGCCAAGATGACCGAACTCGGGATCCCCGACCTCCGCGTCGTCCAGAACAACATCTCCTACAACGACAGCCGCGGCGTCACACGCGGCATCCACGCCGAGCCCTGGGACAAGTTCATCTCCGTGGCCCGCGGCTCGGTCTTCGGCGCCTGGGTGGACCTGCGCGAGGGCAGCGCCACCTACGGGAAGGTGTTCACCTGCACGCTCGACCCGAGTAAGGCCATCTACGTCCCGCGCGGCGTGGGCAACTCCTTCCAGGCCCTGGAGGACGGCACCGCCTACACCTACCTGGTGGACGCCCACTGGTCGCTGGAGCTCAAGAGGACCTACACCTTCGTGAACCTCGCCGACCCCGAGCTCGCCATCGAGTGGCCGATCCCGCTTGCGGAGGCCACCGTCTCCGAGGCCGACCTCAACCACCCGATGCTGAAGGACGTCGTCCCGATGGCGCCGAAGCGTACCCTCGTCACCGGCTGCGACGGCCAGCTGGGCCATGCGGTGCGCGCGCTCGCCGAGGAGCGCGGCGTGGCCAAGGACTTCGACTTCTGCGACATCGACACCTTCGACATGTCAGACCCGGACGCCTACTCCAAGTACGACTGGTCGCTCTACGGTACCGTCATCAACTGCGGTGCCTACACCGCGGTCGACAGGGCGGAGACCCCCGAGGGCCGCGTCAACGCCTGGAAGGCCAACGCGACCGGCCCCGCCCTGCTCGCCCGCACCTGCTCCGAGCACGGCATCACCCTGGTCCACGTGTCCTCCGACTACGTCTTCGACGGCACGGCCGAGGTCCACACCGAGGACGAGCCCCTCAGCCCGCTGTCCGTCTACGGCCAGACCAAGGCCGCCGGCGACATCGCCGTGGCCGGGTGCCCGCGCCACTACATCATGCGCTCCAGCTGGGTAATCGGCGAGGGCCACAACTTCGTCAAGATCATGAGGGGGCTGTCCGACCGCGTCGCCGACCCCGAGGACAATCTCGCGCAGGTCACGGTCGTCGACGACCAGCTGGGCCGCCTGACCTTCACCCGCGACATGGCCGAGGCCATCTTCCACGTGCTGGGCACGCACGCCCCCTACGGCACCTACGACTGCACCGGCTCCGGCGCCGTCAGGTCCTGGGCGGACATCGCCCGCGCCGTCTTCGAGGCCGCCAACGGCAACGGCGAGAGGGTCGTGCCGGTTTCGACCGCCGACTACTACGCGAACGCCGCCGGCCCCGTCGCCCCGCGCCCGGTCCACTCGGCGCTCGACCTGTCCAAGCTCGAGGCTGCAGGCTTCCACATGCCCGACTGGGAGGAAGAGCTGGGGGAGTACCTCAAGACGCTCTAGCCGTTATTAACTTTTCGAGAGAAAAAGCCGCCGCTTGTTAACGGCGGCTTTTCTTATGCCTGGCGTATAGACCCGCTGCAACAAGGGCGGCGGCGGTCGCCAGACTCACTGCAAGCCCCGCAAGGGCGCCCGGAGTCTTGTAGGTCATCACGATCTTATTCGCGCCTTTCTGCATGTTAAGGGACGACAAGCCCTTATCGGCGGCGGGCGTTAGTTCTGCGGCGGTTCCGTTTTCCAGCCCTCATCGTACGGAACGCTCAACAGCAGGTTGCCGTCATCCTTGGCGGTATACTCGCCTTCGATCCTTCCGTCCTCAAAAACCGTCGTAATAAACTCGCTCGCCTTAAGCTCGTTAATAATCTGCTCGAAAACATCCAGATTGAGGGCGTAAAAGACCGGCTCATTGTCTTGGGGCATGTCTGTATAGCCCTCTGCGACTCCGATTGACACCGTATGCTGGCTCGGGGTGTCCGATGCATCCGCAATCTGGCGGATATTATTGTCGAATCTCCAGGCCTCGTTTTCGATTGCTCGCTGGTCGATGGTAAGGGCGACGGGCCAATAACTGCCGGCGGTCGCATCTTTGTTGATGTAGAGATACCCGATGGAGCTTGCCGGAAGAGTAACGCTCCATTGCTTTAAGCTATCGCTATTCTCCGTGCTCGCGGCCTCGATCTTGGTATAGAGCTCGACCTTGCGGCCTAGGATTTTGCTGTAGAGGTCGTTCTGCTTTTCGAAGGGGTTCTCGCTCTTCAGCGTGCTGTTTTGGATATCGCTTGAGGCTGCGACGCCAATGCTGAGCGCATAGGGGTTCTCGTACACCGAGCTTGTGGAGTCGGCCTGATTCGTCTTGGCCGAAACGTATCCTGCAGGCGCGTTTTCAGGAATGGCGTACTTAACTCCCAATAGGGCATCGACGGCGAGAATGGGCTCGGCATAACGGGTCGAGAATTCGCCGACGCTGCTGTATCCAAGGGAGTTGAGCAGTGCGATGGCCTGCGGGTTGTTGGCAGACGAATACGAAGACAACTGGTTGTACCCAAGCGCTAGGCCTTCGTTGAGGGCGGCGCTATCGGCACGCGTGGTCGTTCGATCGATGCGGTAGAATGGCGCAGAATCCTGGTCTTGAATGGCTGTGATCGTGTTGGTTGCGGTGGCGACATAGGTGCTGTTGGCTTCTTCGGAATAGCCTGCGTACAGTTGGTTCCACATCACATGGGCGTTGATAAACAACTCAATTGCGGTGATTGTCAGGATTGGTAATACGACGGCTGGTCGATAGGCATGACGAAATTTGGGCTGGCCCTCGAACACCTGCAACGAATAGCCCGCTGCCCACAGCGCAAAGAAGCTCAGCAAGAAAGTCGTGCGCGAATAGAATCCGTTGGGCACGCGCATGCCGCACCAGATGTACTCGAGCGGGCTCAAAACGGAGCTGGCGACCAGGATTATCGTGACGACGAGCGTTGCGATGCGTGTCTTGATCGAAACCGTGCGGTTAAACAGCAGGCTCACCGCGAGCAGCATCATGATGACGCCGCAATAGAACTGCGGTGTACTATCGTTGTTCACCCACATGCCAGGGAGAAAGCCCCTGATGAGCGATTTGAGGCTGGTTTTAAGCAGCGGCCCGAGGGCTAGGACGGGGCCGCCCTTGGACATGGCAAGGATGGTCGGCAAAAAGGTCCAAGCGGACAGAAGTAGCCCGAGCACGATGGCGCCTGCGAATCGCAGGGCCCGATCGAGCATGAGCTTCCAGCTAAAACCTTCTTCTGCAACATAATCGACAAATTCGACCAATACGAAGATGCAGAGGAACAGGATGCTGATGTAGGCCGTATACCAGCAGAACATGACATTGAGCGCCGTTGTGATGACGAGGCGGATCATGCACTGCTTGCGGATGAGCTCGTGGCATCCGTAGGCGCAGATGGGCAGCAGGATCAGGCAATCAATCCAGAGTGGGTTGCGCAGGTTGCTGATGGTCCAGCTGCAAAACGTGAACGAGAGGGATAGCAAGAATGCGGCGGGCTTGGAAAGGTCAAAGCGCTTTTGCACATACCAAGCGCTGCTGATGTGGATGCAGCCAAGCTTGAGCGCGGTTATGGCAAATACGAAGAGCGTCAGCTTGTCTGCGGGAAACAGCACGCAGAGCAGGTTGAAGGGGCTGGCGAGGTAGTAGCTATAGAGCCCCCATGTGTTCATACCGAGGCCCTGTGAGAAGGAATAGCGAAGGTTTGCCTCGCCTAAAAGGACGCGGCGAAACCACGCGAAGAAGTCGATGTATTGGTATTTGAGATCGTTGGTGAGAAACGAGTTGTCGCCAAAGGGGTAGACATGCCCCGCCTCTGCAAGTGCGACAAAAAATGCGATGGGAAACGTGAAGCAGGCGGCGTAGAACGCCACATTCTTGAGCGTGCTGTTATTGGGCCGTGTCATCAGATTCCTCGTTGGATTCTCGAATGATATAGATGGGGCGGTGCTTGGCCTCCAAGTAGGCTTTTGCTAGGTACTCGCCAATGATTCCCAGGCACAGGAGCTGCATGCCGCCAAACAGCGTAATGAGGCAGGCAAGGGAGGGCCATCCGCCTACGGGATCGCCCCAAACAAGCGTTTTGACCAGGATGACGATAAATCCCATGATGGCGATGAGGCAGAAGACGATACCCGTGAGGGCGGCGAGGGAGAGCGGCGCCGTGGAAAACGCGACGATGCCGTCGATGGAATAGAGGAGCAGCGACCAAAAGCTCCACTTGGTCTCGCCCGCGACGCGGTTGACGTTTACGTAGGGGAGCCATTTGGTCTTGAAGCCCACCCAGCCGTAAATGCCCTTGGAGAATCGGTTGTATTCGCCCATGGAGATGATGGCGTTGACCATAGGTCGCTTCATGAGCCTAAAATCGCGTGCTCCGTCGACGATGTCGGCCTTGGAAATGCGGTTGATGATCTTGTAGAACATACGGGCACAGAACGACCTGATGGGAGGCTCGCCTTCGCGGGTGGTCCTGCGTGTGGCGACGTTATCGTAGTCTTCGGTCTGCAAGATTTCGTACATCTGCGGCAGGAGCGAGGGCGGGTCCTGCATGTCGGCATCCATGGTGGCGACATAGTCGCCCTTTGCGTGCTGGAGTCCGGCGAGTAGTGCCGCCTCCTTGCCAAAGTTGCGCGAGAAAGAGTGCCAGCGGATGGCGTATGGATGCGCCGCCGCGGCTTCCGCCTTCATGGCGGCGAGCGTTTTGTCTGCCGAGCCATCGTCGATGAGGACGGCTTCAAAGGAGATGCCGGGGTCTTGCCGGGTCATGATGCGAACGACGCCATCGAGCTCTTTGAGAAAGATCGGAAGTGATTCCTGCTCGTTGTAACTCGGTACGACGATGGAGATGAGCGGCATGGTGGTTTACCTCTCGCTTGGCTTGGAAGTAGGGTGGCCGGGCTGGTCGTCGTAGGCGTATTTGCTGTACACGTTGACCTCCCACTGCTTTTTTTCGACCTTTGCCACGGAATCGAGGATGAAGCCGGTCGCAAGGCTCAGACCGCACAGGAACATAAACGACGCGGCGAGCATGGCGGTGGGGAAGCGCGGAACGAGGCCGGTCTGGAAATACTCGACAACGATGGGCATGCCCAAGGCGAGGCCGATCACCGCAAACAGAAGCGCGACGAGGCTGAAGAACTTCAGCGGGCGGTAGTCCTTGAACAGCGTGCCGATCATCGCAACGACTTTAATGCCGTCGCTCACGGTATTGAGCTTGGACTCGGAACCTTCCGGACGGTCGCGGTACTCGATGGGCACATCTTTGATGCGCCAGCGGTGGTCGACGGCGTGGATCGAGAGCTCGGTTTCGATCTGGAAGCCCTCGGAAAGCACAGGGAAGGTTTTAACGAACGGGCGGCTCATGGCGCGGTAGCCGGTCATGACGTCATCGAAGCTGTAGCCATAGATCCACTTGATCATGGAGCGGACCAAATTATTACCAAAGCCGTGGAAGGCACGCTTGTTTTCCTCGGCATAGGTGCCATTTGAGAGACGATCGCCTACGGTCATGTCGGCTGTGCCGTTAAGGATGGGCTCGCAGAGGGCTTTGGACGCCTCGGCGGGGTAGGTGTCGTCTCCGTCGACCATCAGGTAGCAATCGGCGTCGATGTCGCGAAACATCTGGCGGCATACGTTGCCCTTTCCCTGACGGGGCTCAAAGCGGACCGTGGCGCCGTGTTCGGTGGCGATGCGTGAGGTATCGTCCGACGAGTTGTTGTCATAGACATAGACCGTCGCTTGCGGAAGCTCGCGGTGAAAGTCGTCGATGACTTTGCCGATCGTGAGCGCTTCGTTGTAGCAGGGGATGATGACGGCGATGGATTCAGAATTCACTCAATGCTCCTTATACATTCAATCCTTGAAAGTATAGCCGTTTGGGCTTGGCATCCTAAGATGTGGGTTAGTTCTCCAGTTTTGTTGCGCGAATCGTTTGCATGGCCGTCGGGTCTATACTGTTCGTTTGTCAACGATTACGAGTAAAGGAGTTGCATCCGTGTCGGATCAGACAAAGCAACAAGAAACTCGCAGTCTGCCTGCGACGTTTGCTAAGAACGAATTTGAGAAGGATGCGTTTATCCTTCGTCAGCTGGTTACCAAGGATTTTAAGATCAAGTATCGCCGTAGCGTTCTGGGCGTCGCATGGTCGGTTCTCAACCCGCTGCTGATGATGATCGTCATGGCCATCGTGTTCTCGACGATTTTTGGCCAGGGCCGCAATGGATCAATGACGCCCGAGATGTACCCGCTGTACTTGATCGTGGGTAACGTTACCTTTGCCGTCATGTCCGAGTCCACGAACCAGGCCCTAACGTCGATCGTGGGTGCTGCCCCTCTGCTCAAGAAGGTTAAGGTGCACCGCTGGGTCTTCCCGGTGCAGAAAGTGCTTTTCTCGCTGGTGAACTTTGCCTTCTCGCTGGTCGCCGTCGCCATCGTCATGCTGTGGTTCCGCGTTATGCCTTCTTGGCACCTGATTCTGCTGCCGGTTTGCCTGCTGCTGCTTATGTGCTTCTGCATGGGCCTGGGCATGATGCTCTCTGCCCTTACGGTCTTTTTCCGCGACGTTATGCATCTGTGGAGCGTAGTCATTACGGCGTGGACTTATATTACGCCCATCTTCTGGACGACTGACTATATTGCGCAAATGCCGCATCTCGTGCGTATCTTGATGTATGCGAACCCCATGTACAACTACCTGCAGTTTATGCGCGATATCTTTCTGTTCCAAACTACGCCCTCGCTTATGACGTTTGGTATGTGCGCTGCTTGGGCGGTCCTTGCGCTTGTTATTGGCTATACCGTGTTCCATAAGTCCGAGCGCAAGTTCATCCTCTACATCTAAGGAGTGCTGTGATGACTGAATCTGTTGTTGATTACAGCGAGCAGCCTCTGGCTGTCGAGGTCGACGACGTCACCATGATCTTTAACATGGCGTCCGAGTCGCTGACCAACCTCAAGGAGTACTTCATCAAGCTTGCCAAGCACGAGTTGTTCTTTGAGGAGTTTAGGGCGCTTAAGCATATTTCGTTTGATATTCATCGTGGCGAGGTCGTGGGTCTGGTTGGCACCAATGGCTCCGGCAAGTCTACGATGCTCAAGATTATCGCTGGCGTGCTTGAGCCAAGCGAGGGCAGCGTTAAGGTGCACGGTAACATCGCGCCGCTGATTGAGCTTGGTGCCGGCTTTGATCCCGAGCTGACCGCCCGCGAGAACATCTATCTGAACGGCGCCCTGCTCGGCTATACCAAGGAGTTCATCGACGTCAACTTTGACGGCATTATCGAGTTCGCTGAGCTTCAGAACTTTGTCGACATGCCGCTTAAGAACTTCTCCTCGGGCATGGTTGCGCGTATTGCCTTTGCAATCGCGACGATTACCGAGCCCGATATTCTGATCGTTGACGAGACGCTGTCCGTCGGTGATGTGTTCTTCCAGCAGAAGTGCGAGGCCCGCATCCAGCACTTTATCCAGAGCGGCGACGTGACGGTTCTGTTCGTTTCGCACTCCATGGAGCAGGTTGAGCGCATCTGCCAGCGTGCCGTTTGGATTGAGAAGGGTGACCTTCGCATGGATGGCCCGGTCGATGAGGTCTGCAAGGCGTACCGCGAGCAGTTCAACTAGGTTATAATTACTTGCGCATGGCTGAGTTGTTTGGCTGAGCATGCGGTTATTTGCTCCATTAGCTCAGTTGGATAGAGCAGGGGACTTCTAATCCCAAGGTCGACGGTTCGAATCCGCCATGGAGCACCATCGTTTATTAAGCCCGGACCGCCTGGTGGTCTGGGCTTTTTTCATGGTCCCTTAGATGATTTAAAGGATTCGTTATTCCGCCTTCAGACACTCGGGCAAACCGCTTGCAACTGCATTCATCGCTTGCGGCTTGAGATACTGCTCATTGAGCTTTGCCTTCTTGTAGGCATAGCGAGTATCTGCCGAATATTTGACCAATACATCGGTAAAGAAGCGCTCCCAGCTCAGGTAATCGCGGCTTTCGATATAGCTCGATGGGTCCTCGAGAATCATGGGAATGTCGTTGCTGGGGATAAGGCCAGATCGCAGAAGCGTCCACTCAAACGATTCTGGAAGAAACAGACGAACGTTCTTGTAAACGCGCTGCCCCAGCACCTTTTCGATGTAGGGGCCAAACGCTGCGCCATCTCCTATGGCGAGGACGTTTTGTTCTGGACATTCGTGAATCATTCGCTTTAGATTTGCTACGCCGGTGGCGGTGTAGCAGGGGATTCCCAACTGATTGCACAGGGCGCTGTAGAATTGATATCCGGACTTACTGTCCTCGACAACTACGGCGTCGGGTATCTCGAATCCAACATTTAGATCCTGATACAACATGCTTGCCGTGTGGTCATATAGCGGCTTGGTCACCGAGTAGAAGCGTCTGTCGCTCTTGCGGCCATTAATTGTCTTGCTTGTGGTGTTGACTAGCTTTAGGATCTCGTCGACGCTGTAGGGGAGTTCGTTGGCGTCGCGACGAGATATCAGAACAAAATAGTTGGATGATCCGTTGATGGCTTTGGCGAAGTCCTTTGAGTAGATAAACTCGTTGCCCTCATCTAGAAAGACGATCGAATCTTCGATGATCGACAGCTCGCGTTCCCAGCGTCTGCCGGAAAGCGTTTCGCAGGGCACGTCGCAGCTGAGTGTAACGCCGCTTTCCGGTCCTCGGTCGTTGAAGTCGCGAATCATCGAGATGAGCGTCGTTTTGCCCGTGCCGCTGTTGCCGCGAATGAAGGAAATGTTGCGTTTAAAGGTGAGTGTGTATTTGACCTTTGCACGCTCTACGACAACGGTATGCGTTCCCTTCATTACTCATCAACATCCAAAAAGTCATTCGTGGCGCCGACAAACTCCTGCATGTTTCTGACGATGCGGTCATCGTTTTCAATGCGGATTTCAAAGTTCTTCCAGGGGAACTTCATGATGTGGTAAAGGGTCACCAGCACATCCTGCTCTTTGCCGATTTTGAGCAGCCACCGGGCACAGTTGTCTCCGCAGGTAGAGGCGTTGAACACCATATTTGGGAGATTGCACACCAGCAGCAGCGTCTTAACGCCGCCGGACAGTTCGAGTGGGGTGATCGAGCCCAGCTGTTTGCTTACGATGTTGTGGGGACCGATGAGCTCTGATCCGTCCACGCTTTTAATAATCTGTGCGGCCATAGGGTCTTCGAACCAGGAATCCAGGTATGAGTTCCTAAAATAGGTTTCGGTATCGTAGATGGAACCGGGGTAATCCCCCAGATGGATGCTTAACATGCGCGTCTCCAGACGTTGTGTGACTGCAATGATTATATGCCAGTAATAAAGTGCCGCCAGTAGCGAGGTTGCTGCTGGCGGCACTGGCATTATTAGCGTGTGAATCGCGTTGATGGATTTGCTCGCGAGGCTACTTTTCGAGACGCTCCCTCAGCAGCTCCAACGCATGGGCGTAGCCCTGGAGGCCTTCGCCGGTGATGGTGGCAAAACAGGCCAGGCGGGCGTAGCTTACCTGGCGGAAGTCCTCGCGCGTCTCGACGGCACTGATGTGGACCTCGACGGCAGGGATGGCGACGGCCTTGAGGGCGTCCAGGATCGCTACGCTCGTGTGTGTGTAAGCCGCCGGGTTAATGACGATGCCGTCGACCTTGCCGTATGCCTCCTGGATCTTGTCGACGATGCTGCCCTCGTGGTTGGACTGGAAGACCTCGACCTCGTCGAAGCCCTGCGCGGCGCCTGCCTCCTTGCAGATCTGGACCAAGCGGTCGTAGTTGTCGCTGCCGTAGATGCCCGGCTCGCGAATGCCGAGCATGTTGAGGTTGGGTCCGTTGATGACGAGAGCTTTCATGGTTGCTTCCTTTGTGGTTGGTCGGGCGGTGCGACGGAATTGAAAACAACCACAAAGGTGCCTGGCCCCTTTGTGGTTGTTTTTGTTAGAGAGCGGGTGGGAGGGTGTCGAGGAGGGCTCGGGCGGTGTTGGCGGCGCAGTCGCGTGAGTCGATGATGTAGTCGGCCCAGGCGCGGTAGCGCGGCATGCGCTGCTCGGCCAGCTTGTCGATACCGTCGCGGGCGGTGATGGGACGACCCTTGTGGGCGAGCTCGTCGAGCTTACGGTTGAGCATCACAATCTGGCTGTTCTGGTGCAGCAGCGGGTAGTTCTCGTCTCGCGTGACGACGCCGCCGCCGGTGGAAAGCACCAGGCCGCTGCGCTTGGAGATGTCGGCCAGTGCCGCCGTCTCCTGCTCACGGAAGGCCGGCTCGCCGCGCTCGACGATAAAGTCTGAGCAAGGCATGCCCAGACGCTCCTCGAGGGCGCGGTCCAGGTCGATGTGTTCGCGGCCGGTGATCAGGGCGATCTGCTCACCCACGCGGGTTTTGCCCGAGCCCGGCATGCCGATCAGGGCGATGTTCTGCTCGCGGCACGACAGGCGCTCCGTCACGTCCAGGATGCGCTCGCGCGGAGTGACCTGGCCGGTATAACGCTCGACGGCTTGCGCCGCCTGGGCCACGAGCATGAGCAGGCCGCCGATGCAGGGGATGTCGCGGCGCTCGGCCTCGAGCATGAGTCCCGTGCGGGCGGGATTGTAGACGATATCGATGATGCCCTCGAGCGCGTCGAGCCCCTCGAGCGCGCAAGGCGCGTCGGGGCAGTGGGGGAACATGCCGGCAGGCGTGCAGTTGACGAGCAACGCGGCGTCGGACTGCTGTGCGATGTTGTCGTAGTTGACCTCGCTCGCGCGTCCCACGGGTACCACAATCGCACCCAGGTCGCCCAGCACCATACTTGCCGTGGTGCCGGCGCCGCCGGTGGCTCCGAGCACGAGGACCTTCTTGCCGGCAATCTCCACACCCAGCTCCTCGACCAGGCATTGGAAGCCGAAGTAGTCGGTGTTGTCGCCGCGCAGACGGCCATCGGGCAGTCGCGTGATCGTGTTGACGTTGCCCATACGCTCGGCCAGCGGGCTCAGCTCGTCCAGGTAGTCCATGACGGCACGCTTGTAGGGAATGGTCACGTTGGTGCCCTCCCACTCGTCGCCCGTCATAAAGGCCTCAAGATCCTCGGGCTCGCGCTCAAAACGTACGTACTCAAGCCCCGCGAGTTCCTTGTAGATGGTCGGGGTGTAGCTGTGGCCCAGCACGCGGCCCAGCACGCCGTAGGGGCGGGTTGCGGCGGCATCGGTCATCTAGAGCACCTCCGTGTAGCTGCCAAAGTAGGTGAAGCTCTCGCACACGTCGTCGATGGAATCGAGCAGGTCGTCGAGGGCCCTGCTGCCAAAGGGGCAGTCCAGGTCAAAGTAGAACATAAACTCAAAGTCGCGGCCGGGGATGGGACGGCTCTCGAGCTTGATGAGGTTGATGTTGAGGGCGTAGAAGCGCTCGAGCACGCGGTAGAGTGCGCCCGGCTCGTTGGTTGTGGTGATCATGAGCGAGGTGCGGTTGGCACCGGGATAGACGCGCGGCTCGCGGCTGATGACGACAAAGCGCGTGTAGTTGTTGTCCGAGTCCTGGATGTTGGGCTCCAGTATCTCCAGGCCATACAGCGCGGCGCAGCTGCGCGAGGCGATGGCGGCGACGTCGGCGCGCTCGGAGTTGGCAACCATCTCGGCCGACATGGCGGTGTTGGGGTACTTGGTGGCGTGCAGGTTTCGGTTCTCGATATAGCCGGCGCACTGGGCAATGGCTTGGCCGTGGCTGTAAACCTCGCGCACGTCTGAGAGCTTGGTGCCGGGCTTGACGAGCAGATTGTGGTCGATCTTGAGGCGCAGCGAGCGCACGATATGGAAGTCGAACTGCGCGAGCAGGTCGTAGACGGCGTTGACGGAACCTGCGGTGGAGTTTTCGATGGGCAGTACGCCAAACTCGCAGAAGCCGTCGCGCACGGCGCGCATAACGCCCTTGAAGGTCTCGAAGAACGCGATGTCGGGCACGTCGAAGAGCTTGCACGCGGCGATCTGGCTGTAGGCGCCTTCGACGCCCTGGCAGGCGACGGTGGCCGTCTGGGGGAAAGGCGTGTCAAAGGCTACGGCCGTAGCGTGGGCCTGTTGCGAGACGGTGATGCCCTTGAGTTCGTTGATGTAGCGCTGCTGCTCGGCCTTGCTCATGCTCATGAGGAGACGGAACAGGGTGATGGTCTGCGCCTCGTAGCGCTCGGGCACGCGGTCGGCAAGGTTGTTGAGCTTGGAGCGTTCGCGGGCGGGGTCGAAGACGGCCTTGCCCATCTCGATCTTTGATTTGGCGACCTCGGTGGCAATGTCCATGCGCTCGACAAAGCTGTTGAGGAGCGTGGTGTCGATGCCATCGATGGTCTGGCGGATGTCAGCAAGGTCCATAGGGACCCCTTTCACGTGTCGGGGGATGTTGAGGGGCGGGTAGTTAGCGCTGGGCGGCGTCTTCGAGGAGGGCGTCCCAGATGGCAAGGGCGGCGGCTGCCTCGGCTACGGGGACAGCTCGGGGGACGATGCAGGGATCGTGGCGGCCGTGGACCGAGAGCTCGGCATTTTCCATAGCGTCCATGTCCACCGTCTGCTGCTCGCGGCCAATGGAGGGCGTCGGCTTTACGGCCATGCGCCACATGACGGGCGCGCCGGTCGAAATACCGCCCAGGATGCCGCCGGCGTTGTTGGACTCGACCTCGATCTCGCCGGTCTCGGCATCGATGCGATACGGATCATTGTTCTCGCTGCCGCGCATGGCGGCCACGGCAAAGCCCATGCCAAACTCCACGCCCTTTACGGCGGGAATGCCAAACGCGATCTGCGCGATGCGGTTCTCGATGCCGTCGAACATGGGGTCGCCGATACCTGCGGGAAGCCCGTAAATGCCGCACTCCACGATGCCGCCGATGCTGTCGAGTTCGTCGCGCGCAGCTAGGATTTCCTCGCGCATGCGGCCGGCTGCGGCGGCGTCAATGCACGGCAGATCGTTCGTAAGGATCGCCTTGCGGTCGGCCTCGCGATAGACCATATCGTCCATGGGCAGGTCGGAGATGCCGCCGATCTGCGCCACGTGCGCCATGACCTTAATGCCGCGGGCCTCGAGCGCCTGCAGCGCAATGCCGCCGGCGATGCATAAGGGGGCCGTTAGGCGGCCGGAGAAATGACCGCCACCGGCGACATCGTGCATGTTGTGATACTTCACGCGCGCAGGGAAGTCCGCATGTCCGGGGCGGGGCTTGCGGCGCAGCTCGGAGTAATCCTTGGAGCGCGTGTTGGTGTTTTCGATAATCGCGGCGATGGGTGCGCCGGTGGTGTGTCCATCGACCACACCGGCAATGATATGCGCGGTATCGGCCTCGCGGCGTTTGGTTGCGGTCTCGTCGCGACCGGGGGCACGACGGTCGAGGAAGGCCTGCAGCTGCTCCTGGTCAACAGCGATGCCCGCCGGAATGCCATCGAGCGAGCAGCCGATGGCGGGGGAGTGCGACTGGCCGAAGATGCTTAAGTGCAAGACGTTGCCAAAGGTCGAGGACATGCTATTCCTCCTCGAGTGTGACCTTGCCGCCCAGCAGGCGGTAGTGGTCGAAGAAATCGGGATAGGACTTGTTGACGGCCTCGGCGCCGTGGATTACGACCTCGCCGGTGGCGCGGCTCGCGGCGATAGCGGCCATCATGGCGATGCGATGGTCGTTGTGCGAATCGACCTCGCCGCCGGTGAAGGCATCGACACCCTTGATGATGAGGTCGTCGCCAGCAATGCGCACCTGCGCGCCCAGCGCGGTGAGCTCGCGGGTGGTGGTGACCAGGCGGTCGGATTCCTTGATGCGCAGACGGGCGCAATCGCGGATAAAGGTGCGGCCCTGCGCCAGCGAGGCTACGGCCGAGATGACGGGCACCAGGTCGGGAATGTCGTGGGCGCTCATCTCAAAGCCGGCGAGCTTGTCGGACTGCACGGTGGCGGCGTTGGTAGAGCGCACGATGCGGGCGCCAAAGCGCGAAAGCGCGGCGAGCACGTTGCGGTCGCCCTGTGCGGAGCTCAGGGATACACCCTCGACGGTGATGGGGTCGGTGCCGATGGCGCCGGCACACAGCCAAAAGGCAGCGTTGGACCAGTCACCCTCGACGGCTACGCTGCCGGGCGTGCGGTACGAGCCGCTGCTCACGCGGAAGTTCGTGACCTCGGGCTGGCCGTCCTTGGCCGGAATACGCTCGACGTTGACCTCGACGCCAAAGGCCTTCATGGCCTGGATCGTCAGGTTGATGTAGGGACGGCTCTCAATGAGGCCGGTTACCTGCACGCAGGAGGGCTGGGCCAGCAGCGGGGCTGCCAGCAGCAGGCCGGAGATATACTGCGAGCTCACGTTGCCCGGAAGCACAAAGGTGCCCGGGCGCATGCGTCCGCTCGTCTTGAGCGGAAAACCTCCCAGACCCTGTAGGTCGCAGCCGGCGGCGATGATCTCGTCCGAGAGCGGGGAGAGCGGGCGGGCGCCCAAGCGCCCCTGACCCACAAAAGTTGCTTCTGCACCCAGCGCGCAGGCGACAGGCAGCATAAAGCGGAGCGTGGAGCCGCTTTCACCGCAGTCAAGCGTGCCGCCGGCAAGGGCCTTGAGCAGGCCAAACTCAACACTCTTCATGGTGGGGTGGACCTGGAAGCCGTCCTCGACGGTCTCGATGCGAGCACCCAGTGCCGTAAGGCAGCGCACCGTAGCCTCGATGTCGGCGCAGGTGGTGTTGCAGGTGACGTGTGTCTCGCCGTTGGCGAGCGCGGCGCAGATGATCAGGCGATGCGCCATCGACTTGGACGCGATGGCGGGAACGGTGCCCTTGAGCGGGGACGGGGTGATGCGGGCTAGCATGCGGATGCGTCTCCCTTCTGGCCGAGGCCCTCGGCAATCAAATCGTGGAAGGTGGAAAGCGGCGTGCGGTCGATGCTGCAACGGCCAATGTCGTGCGGAATCACTAGATCGATGGTGTCGCCCGCGCGTTTTTTGTCGTGGAGCGCTTCGGCAAAGACGGCATCGGCGGAAAGCTCGCAGCGGGTCTTGAGGCCGTGGCGCGCGCAGAGCTCCTCAATACGATCGGGCAGCTCGGCATCGCAGATGCCATGCAGGGCCGCGGCACGCGTGATGATGCCCATGCCGATCGACACGCAGTTGCCGTGGCCGAGCTCAAAGTGCTCGCAGGCCTCGACGGCGTGCCCGGCGCTGTGGCCAAAGTTGAGGAGCTTGCGCTGATTGGTTTCGCGCTCGTCGGCAACGACCACGGCGCGCTTGATGTCGATATTGCGGGCGATGATGAGCGCCACACGGGCCACGTCGCGGTTCAGCAGCTCAAGCGTGAGCGGGGTCTTCTCCAGCTCGGCGAAGAGCTCCGGGTCGGCGATCACGGCGTGCTTGACGACCTCGCCGCAGCCGTCAGCGAACTGCTCGGGCGTGAGGGTCGCCAGGCATCCCACGTCGGCGATAACCACGCTTGGCTGCCAAAAGGCGCCGGCCAAGTTCTTGCCGGCAGCCAGGTCGATGGCCGTCTTGCCGCCGACCGATGAATCCACCATGGCGAGCAGGCTTGTGGGAATCTGCACAAACTTGCAGCCGCGCATGTAGGTGGCGGCCACAAAGCCCGCCACGTCGCCCACGACACCGCCGCCGAGCGCCACGATCACGTCGGAGCGCGAAAGCTCGTGCTTGGCCACAAACTCCAAAATGGCGACGTAGGTCTCGGCACGCTTATGGGCCTCGCCGGCCTCGAAGGTGCAGATGCTCACCTCGTAGCCTGCGGATTCGAGGCTCTGCCTAACGGGCATCTGGTAGAGGGGGCCTACGTTGGTGTCCGTCACGATGACGGCGCGGGTGCCGCCGGCGGTGGCGCGTACGAGCGGACCTGCCTGCTCCAGCAAAAACGTGCCCACATGCACCTGGTAGGGGCGTGCGGTGTCGATATCGATGGTAATCGCCATAAGCTTCGGTCCTTTCGACCTGGCGTGATAGGTGGTCTAGTGGGAGGCCTCGTCGTCGAGCGCGCGCTTAATGCGGTCGCCCTCGGCAAGGAGATTCTCCAGATAGCGCTGGTCGCGGTCCTTAAGGGCGCGGCTGTAGGCGCCGAGCGATTCGATCAGATGGTCGATCTCGAAGGCGAGCGCATCGGCGTCATCGATCATGAGCTCGGACCACATCTGCGGATTGAGGTGCGCCACGCGGGTAAGGTCGCGGTAGCTGCCGGCCGAAAAGCCGTGGTGGACCTGAGCGGTCGGGCTCTTAACATAGGCGTTGGAGACGACGTGCGCGAGCTGGCTCGTAAAGGCGATGACGCGGTCGTGCTCGGCGGCGCTCGTTACGCTGAACTTGCCAAAGCCCAGGGGGCGTACCATCTCGCGCACCTGGCCCAAAAGCTCCAGCTTAAGTGCGTCGTCCACCGCGGGCGGAACGAGCACGAGCGGTGCGCCTTGGAACAGGTCGGCGCGGGAATGTGCGTAGCCCGAGAACTGAGTGCCCGCCATGGGGTGCGCGCCCACAAAGTAAAAACCGTGCTCGCGGGCAAGCTCAAAGGCGCGCTCGCACACAATACCCTTGACGCCCACCGTGTCGATCACCACAGGGCCCATGATGGCCTCGGTATCGGTGGCGTCGGCGAGTGCCTGGGCATGTGCCTCGAGCCACTCGATGCAGGCCTCGGGGTAGCATGCCAGGACGATGATGTCGCATTCGCCGAGTGTCTTGTCGTTGAGCTCGCCGGCGACGGTGCCCATGCTGGCGGCCGTCATGACGTCGTCATCGGGGTCCCAGGCCAGCACGCGAACGCCCGCCTGCGCATAGCCGCGGGCAAAGCTGCCGCCGATGAGGCCCAGGCCGACGATGCCGGCGCACTTGGGGCCGCCCTGGTTAACGCGTGCGTTTCTTACCGTACCCATGGGCTACTCCTGAACGGTTTCTTGACAGACAACCTCGCGGATGGCGCGGATGCGGCGCATGGTGTCGTCGAACTGGTCGGGGGTGAGGGCCTGAGCGCCGTCGGACCAAGCATGGCTCGGGTCGTCGTGGACCTCGATCTCCAGACCGTTGGCGCCGCAGGCAGTCGCGGCGAGCGCCATGGGCTCGACATAGCGGGTGTAACCGGTGGCATGGCTGGGGTCGGCGACGACGGGCAGGTGCGACAGGTGGTGCAGCACCGGCACGGCGTTGAGGTCGAAGGTGTTGCGAGTATGGGTCTCGAAGGTGCGGATGCCGCGCTCGCACAGGATGACGTTGTCGTTGCCCTCGCTCATGATGTACTCGGCGGCCATGAGCAGCTCATCGATCGTGCCGGACATGCCGCGCTTAAGCAAGATTGGAGTCTTGGTCTTGCCGACCTCTTTGAGCAGGGGGAAGTTCTGGGCGTTGCGGGCGCCGATCTGCATGACGTCGATCTTCTTGTCCAGGAAGACCTGCACGTCGCGTGGGTCCATGATCTCGGTGACGATCGGCATGTCGAGCTCGGCAGACGCCTCGCACAGCAGGTCCAGACCGGCGGGGCCCATGCCCTGGTAGGCGTACGGGGAAGTGCGGGGCTTGTAGGCACCGCCGCGCAGCATCGTGGCACCGGCGGCCTTCACGCGGCGGGCGATGCGGATGAGGTTCTCGCCCTCGACGGAGCACGGGCCGGCGATGACCTGGAACTGATCGCCGCCGATCTTGACGCCGTGGCCGCAGTCGATGACGGAGTCCTCGGGGTGGAACTTGCGGTTGGCGCGCTTGAACGGCTCGGAGACGCGCTGCACGCGCTCGACGACGTCCATGGACTCGAGCAGGAACGGGTCGATTTTGGTCGTATCGCCCACCAGGCCGATGATCGTCTCGTTCTCGCCGCGCGAGACGTCGGTCTTCAGGCCCTTTTTCTCAATCCAGCTGACGATATGGCTGACGGCCTCGTCGCTGGCGCTCTGCTTTAGAATTGCAATCATGGTGCGCCTCTCATCTCGGTGGATAACCCTTGCAAAAACGGCCCGCATCGCGAGCCGTGTATATATGGTGCATGAGAGTTTATACTATCTGGTTCGCTTTTGCCTTCTAAAGTGAGCCGTTGCGCCGCGTCTTCCTCGGAATTGCAAAGCTTTTTCTTTTATTTTGATAGCCCGTGGTGCACTTGGGTATAATGCCAAACGTTGGCCCTATTAGCTCAGGGGATTAGAGCGTCTGCCTCCGGAGCAGAAGGCCGTTGGTTCGAATCCAACATGGGGCACCATCGAACGTAAGACCGTCCGAACCTCGCATGGTCCGGGCGGTTTTTCTTATACCGACGCGACGTGATGGGACGTGGTATGGCAGCAACGGATATCGAGCGCGGACTCTCGACCGCCGAGGTTGAGGAGCGCATCGCCGCCGGTAAGATCAACCGCAACATGGAGCTCAAGACCAAGTCGGTCAAAGAGCTCATCATCGAGAACCTCTGCACGTTGTTCAATTTGATCAACGTGATCTTGGCGTTCCTGGTCATTTTGACCGGTTCGTTTAAGAATCTGACGTTCCTGTTCGTGGTGTTCCTCAATACCGCTATTGGCGTCATTCAGTCCATGCGTTCCAAGAAGATGGTCGATAAGCTCACGCTGCTGACCTCTAAGAAGGCCATCGCGGTGCGCGACGGTGCCGAGGTGGAGCTCGACTTGGACCAGATCGTGCTCGACGACATCATCCGCCTGGGGCGCGGCGACCAGATTCCCGCTGACGCCGTGGTGGTTTCCGGCGAGGCGCTCGTGAACGAGAGCCTGCTGACGGGCGAGAGCGACCTTATTAAGAAGCAGCCCGGTTCCGAGCTCATGAGCGGCAGCTTTATCGACTCGGGCCTGCTGCGCGCCCGCGTGATCCATGTCGGCGCCGACAACTACGTGGCCAAAATTAATAACGAGGCCAAGTACGTCAAAAAGGTCAATTCCGAGATCATGAACGCGCTGAACGCCATCGTGCGCTTTGCGAGCATCATCATGATCCCGCTCGGTTTGGCGTTGTTTGCCTCGAGCGTGAGCGAGCTGTGGGATGCAGCGGGAACCCCGGGCGATAGCGCGCTTTCGTGGTGCTTCTCCGAGCTGTTGGCTGGTCATGTGCCTTCGTCGGCGCTGCTGTCCACGGTGGGCGCCCTGCTGGGGATGATCCCGCAAGGCCTGGTGCTGCTGACCTCGTCGGTGCTCGCCATCGCCACGGTGCGCCTGGCCCGCCGCAAGGTGCTGGCGCAGCAGCTCTACTGCATCGAGACGCTCGCTCGCGTCGATGTACTGTGCCTGGACAAGACGGGCACCATCACGTCGGGCCGCATGGAGGTCGAGGGCACCTACCCGCTGCCTGTTGAGGGTGTTGGCTTTGGCGTGGACTCGGACGAGGCGGCTGTTCCCGTCGATACCACAGTGCTCGATTTTGCGCTGGCTAACGTGGCACGTGCGACTTCGGCCGATGCCAACGAGACCTGCCAGGCGCTGCTCAACTATTACGCCGATCGCCCGGTCGAGGTGTCTGAGCCGCTGTCGGTCATTCCGTTCTCGTCGTCTAAAAAATGGAGTGGCGCTTCGTTTGCGCAGGGCTCCTATGTGATGGGCGCCGCGCAGTTTGTGCTTTCGGAGCGTGTGTTTTCGCAGGTCGAGAACCGTGTCGCCGAGCTTGCCGATACCTGCCGCGTGCTCGTGGTGGCGCGCGTGGACGGCTTTACACCCGATGGCGATATGGTGGGCGAGGCCGAGCCCGTGGGCTTTGTGACCATCCGCGACGAGATTCGTACCTCGGCGGCCGAGACCATCGGCTACTTTAACGAGCAGGGTGTGACCCTCAACGTGATCAGTGGCGACGACCCGCGTACGGTGTCGTCGATCGCGCGCGTGGTGGGCGTGCCGGGGGCGGACGCTTATGTGGACGCCACGACGCTCGATACGCCTGCCAAGCTCGATGCCGCAGTGGACCGCTACCATGTCTTTGGTCGTGTGACCCCGCAGCAGAAGCGCGAGCTCGTACAGGCGCTCAAGCGCCGCGAGCACACCGTGGCCATGACGGGCGACGGCGTCAACGACGTGCTGGCGCTCAAGGAGGCCGACTGCTCCGTCGCCATGGCGGCCGGCTCCGATGCCGCGCGCAACGTGGCCGAGATCGTGCTCGTCGACAACGACTTTGCCTCGATGCCCGCCGTGGTGGCCGAGGGCCGTCGCTCCATCAACAACCTGCAGCGTTCGGCCTCGCTGTTCCTGACTAAGACGCTGTTCTCGATGGGCCTTGCGGCGCTGTGCATCGCGCTGCCGCCGTACCCCTTCGAGCCCATCCAGATGACGCTCATCAACTTCTTCTGCATCGGCGCGCCGGGCTTTGTGTTGGGCCTGGAGCCCAACAATGCTCGCGTGAAGGGTGCGTTTTTGACCAACGTACTCAAGCGTGCACTGCCGGCGTCGATTGCGGTCATTTTGGCTGCGGCGCTCGATATCTTTGTGGCGCGCGTGTTTGGCTTTAGCCAGCTCACGCTGTCTACGATGTGCCTGCTTACGTCGTGCGCGGCGAGCGTCAGCCTGATCTGGCGCATCTCGCAGCCGCTCACACCCTTACGTGTGGTGCTCTTTGTGTTTGTAGTCGCCGGCATCCTGGTGGGCGTTATCGGATTCCCGGAGCTGCTTTCTATTGCCAACCTGTCGATGGGCCAGATGGTTATCTTGGCTGTCATCGTGGTCTTTACCTGCTCGGTGTTCTTTAAGCTCGCCACGATGATGGATTCGCTCAAGCCGCGTCGTCGTCATGCCGCAACTGGTTTTGGCCGCGGTGTGCGCGTCCGCCTGGGCCGCGGTGGCGGCAAGGTGAGCTCGACGGGCTCGACGGCCGAACGTTTTGCCAAGCGCGTTGCCGCCGACATGGCGCAGCGCCGCGAAGATCGCACCGCTCGCGAGGCCGAGGCCCGCGCACTCGAGGGCGTGGCCCAGGCCCAGCCCAAGAAAAAGAAGAGTACCGGAGCCAAGCGCTCTCGCGTGACCAAGTCCGCCCAAGGCATCAAAGTCTCGATGCCAAGCAAAAAGAAGAAGTAGCTACGCGCCCTGGCGATGTTGAATTGGTGCCTTGTTCCTGTGGGGCCGTGGCGATGTTATGCTCTAACCTCGATTGTTTGAATTGCTTCGAAAAGAGGATGCCGTGATCTGCCCGCATTGCCTTAAGACTATCGAGGACGGCGCCTCGTTCTGCCCCTACTGCAACGCCTATGTGGGTCCGGGCGATGGCCCCGAGCACACCGAGTTCGTGTTCTGTGAGGGCTGCGGTGCCCGTCTTTCTCCGCATGATCGTACGTGCCCCAAATGCGGACGCCCCGCTCCGGGTATCCTCTCCGAGGACGCGGCCGCATCCGACCTGGCAGCGGGCCGCACGGCGGGCTTTCCGCGTCTAACGCAAGAGCAGATCGATACCGAGGTGCCGCATGCGCCGACCTCTGCCGCTGCGGTGCTTTCGGACGCCGCCGACCCCAATGAGACCTGCGTGCTGCCGGCTTTCGATAAGGATTTCGGTATCCCCAAGGTCGAAATTCCCACGCCCGTTTCCCTGCATGACGATGCTCAAAAACCCAAGCGCAAGGTGCATCCCGACGAGGACGCCTATCACAAGCACAAGCGTCATATTCCCAAGCCGCTTATTGTCATCGCGGTCCTTGCCCTTGTGTGCGGTAGTGCCTATTGGTTCGTGACGGCCGATCCCATGGGTGTTATGCCCGGCTTCTACGACCAGTTTGGCCAGGCCGCGCAGACGACCTTCCCCACGCGCCAAAAGGGCGAGGCGACCGAGGACGATACCAAGCAGGACGATTCTGCCGAGGTGATCCAGGAAGATACCGTGCTCACCGATGATCAGCTCTATACCAGGCTCGACGGTCTGTATCAGACCATCGTGTCCTACGCTGATGAGGACCAGATCGGCGAGGTCATCGATTCCTTTAACAACGGCTATCTCCGAACGCCGCTGTCCACCCGTCAGGAGCTGTCGCAGAGTGCCTACGCCCTGCGCGACCAGATCAAAAAGACGCAAGATGAGCTTAACAACTTGAAAGTACAGGACGATACGGTCTATGCGGATGACATCGCCCACTTAAAGCAGCTTGCCGAGTGGATGTATGAGCGCGTCGACGTGATCTGCCAGAGCTGGGATATCTCGCTGGCCATTCCCGATGGCGAGTCGATGAGTTCCCACCAAAGCGAGATCCTGGCGCCCATCGCGCAGGGCGGCAACAGCGCGCTGAACCAGTACGATGCCAATGTGGGTTCCTGGAAGCCGCAGCAGCGTTCCTAAAATTAGTTCCCCATAGTCGGCATAACCTACGTGCGCAATTGATGTAAGCCCGTGCTTATTGCTACAATTCGTACAAATATGCTTTAAACGCACGAGGAAGGAACCACATGTTTGGTTTTAAGAAAGAGCTCTACACGCCCGAGTATCAGCTTGTCGGCGACGAGTGCGCCGTAATCGAGACGTCGAAGGGTACCATCAAGGTCAAGTTTGACGGCGAGGGCGCTCCCATTCATGTCGCGAACTTCTGCGAGCTTTCCACGATGGGCTTCTATGACGGCCTTAAGTTCCATCGCTATGTGCCCGGTTTTGTTATCCAGGGCGGCGACCCCAATACCCGCGACATGTCCGGCGCCGACGTCGCTGCCGGTCTTGAGGGCCCTGACGGCATGCCCGGTACCGGTGGCCCCGGCTACTGCATCAAGGGCGAGTTTGCCACCAATCCGCGCAACAGCCATGTCGATGGCGCCCTTGCCATGGCACGCTCCATGGACCCCGATTCCGCGGGCTCGCAGTTCTACTTCTGCCTGGGTGCCCAGCATAACCTCGATTCCGGTTACACCGTCTTTGGTACCACGGTCGAGGGTCTCGATGTGATTTCGCAGCTGCGTGCCGGCGACGAGATCGTCCATGTCGAGATCGTTCACGAGTAAAGGGGACTTCCTTGAATAGCCAGCTGATCCAACAGGGCCGCGCCGCTTACCGCGCGGGTGATTTTTCCGCTGCAGCCCAGATGCTTGGGGCGGCAAAGACTCCCGATGAGATTATGGGCGAGGCCGATCACCTTCGTGGCAACGCCTTGATGCACTTGGGCATGTATGCCGAGGCCGCCGAGGCCTATGCCGCCGCCCTCAACGACGGCACCTACGGCAAGCGCGGCGCGCTGCTCACCAACCGCGGCAAGGCGCTCGCCGCCGTGGGCGACTACACGACGGCCGCCCAGGCGTTCTCTGCTGCTACGCAGGATGCTTCCTATGCCACGCCGTTCAAGGCCTATCTGGGCCTGGGCAATGCGCTGTTCCAATCGGGCGACTATGCCAACGCGGGAACCGCCTTCCGTCAGGCTGCCATCGACGGCGCCAATCCGGCTCCTGCCGCCGCGCTCGGCGAGCTCGGTCGTTGCTTCATTAAGCTCGGCCGTCCGGCGGATGCCGTGGAGACCTACCGCACGGCTATCGACTTTGCCGGCCCTCGCGACGACACGCGTGCGCTTAACGCCGGCATGGGTCAGGCGCTTTCTGCCGCCGGTCGTCCCTCCGACGCACTCGACGCCTTTAACGCCGCTACTGCCGATGGCATCTACCAGCTCACCTCCGAGCAGGCCGATGAGCTTGCCCGCGTGCACGATTCGCTTGCCGCGCTGTCTGCCCAGACGGCTATGGCCACGGCTCCGGCGCCCGCGATGGACGCTCCTGCCGTCGATCCTCTCGATCCTACGGGCGCGACCGGTCAGTTTATGCCCGATCCCTCGGACACCGGCTTCTTTACGCTGTCCGAGTCCGAGATGGTCCAGCAGGACCGTCAGGATCGTAAGCAGGCCAAGGTCCGTCGTCGCCATCGCCACACGGGTCTCAAAGTCTTCATCGTGCTACTTCTGCTCATTTTGATCGCCGCGGGCGGTCTGGGCTTTGCCTACACGCGCGGCTTTGGCTTCCCGTCTCAGGAGTCTGTCGTTACCGATCTGTTCCAGGCTGCCGGCGACGGTGACACCGCAAAGGCCGAGTCTTGTCTGGCCTCGAACCTGTCCGAGGACGCTAAGTCGATGATCATCTCCTCGATTCCGCAGGGTGCCACCGTGTCCGTTGAGGGCATGGATCAGTCCATGACCGAGACGACCGCCAAGGTGAAGGCATCGCTGTCCAAGGGCGGCGAGCAGGAGTACACCGTCAAATTCGTGCGCTCCGACAACCATATCGGCTGGGCCGTTTCTTCGCTTGATATGGATTTCTCGGCTGCTGACAACCAGTAGTGACCTTATGGGATTTAGCTTTGCCCGGCGCTTCACCGCAAGTGAGGCGCCGGGCTTGCGCTAGTATGATGAGCTAGTAGTTTTCCAGCAATCATCCAACACATCAGGAGTTGCGTTGTTTTCTTTGATGGATATGTTCTTCGGTAGCTATGCGGGCGATCTTGCTATCGACCTCGGTACCGCCAATACGCTTGTCTCCGTGCGCGGCAAGGGCATCGTCATTCGCGAGCCCTCTGTTGTCGCCATCGACAAGAATGACGAGCGCATCCTGGCGGTCGGTATCGAGGCAAAGCGCATGCTCGGCCGTACGCCCGGCAACATCGTGGCCGTTCGTCCCCTGAAGGACGGCGTCATCGCCGACTTCGATGTTACCGAGGCTATGCTTCGCTACTTTATCGACAAGGCGTCCGAGAAGCGCTATCCGTGGACTCCGCGTCCGCGTGTTGTCGTCTGCGTTCCCTCCGGTGTCACGTCGGTCGAGAAGCGCGCTGTCTTTGAGGCCACGATCCAGGCCGGTGCCCGCCAGGCCTATCTGATCGAAGAGCCTATGGCCGCCGCTATCGGCGCCGACCTGCCCGTCGAGGAACCCACCGGTTCCATGGTCATCGACATCGGTGGCGGTACCACTGAGGTTGCCGTTATCGCTATGGGCGGCATCGTCGTCTCGCAGTCCATCCGTATTGCCGGCGACGAGTTCGATCAGGCCATCCTCACGCACGTTCGTGATGCCTACAACCTGGCCATCGGCGAGCGTACGGCAGAGGACATCAAGATCAAGGTCGGCTCCGCCGTGCCGCTCAAGGACGAGCTCGACGTCGAGGTCAACGGTCGCGACGTGATCACCGGTCTGCCCAAGACCGTGCGCATCGAGAGCGAGGAGATTCGTCGCGCGCTCAACAAGCCGCTCGACGAGATGGCCAAGGCCGTCAAGGACGCACTCGACGCTACGCCTCCCGATCTTGCCTCGGACCTTATGTACTACGGCATTTTGCTGACCGGTGGCGGCGCGCTGCTGCGCGGTCTCGATGTGCGCCTGCGTGATGAGACCGGCGTTTCGGTCAACGTCAGCCCCACGGCGCTCGATAACGTTGTTAACGGCTGTGCCCGCGTGCTCGAGGCCAATGCGTTTGATGGCGGCTTCGTCCAGACCAATGCTTAATTTCCAAAAGGTGGATTCCATTTGGCACGATCTTCGGGTTTCTCCACAAATCTGAATACCAAGCGACAATCAACGGGTATGCGCCCGTTGATTGTTTTCAGCCTGATTTCGGTGTTGCTGCTCACGTTTTATATTCGTGAGGGCGAGACGGGGCCGATTCATGCCGTTCGTTCGGGCGTGACGACGATTACCTCGCCGGTGCGTTTTCTGGGCTCGGCTGTGGCGGCTCCCTTCAATGCGATCGGTAACGTGTTCTTTAACCTTACGGCGTCACAGGACACGCTTGACGAGCTTAAGAAGCAAAACGAGGAACTGACCTCTAAGGTCGCCGAGCTCTCCGAGGCTCAAAAGACCGCCGAGCGACTGGAGGGTCTGGTCGGTCTGCAGTCGACCTACAACCTCAAGTCCACTGCAGCTCGTATCGTCGGCGCTTCGGGCGATGCCTGGACCTCGACCGTTACCATCGATAAGGGTTCTGCCGACGGGCTTACCATCAACATGCCCGTGACGAGTTCTGCCGGTGTCATAGGCCAGATTATCGAGGTCTCGGCCAAGACGTCCACCGTGCGCCTGATTGGCGACGAGAACTCGGGCGTGTCCGCTATGGTGCAGGACACGCGCGCCCAGGGCATGCTGCAAGGTCAGGCTGACGGCACGCTGCGTCTTGAGTATGTGAGCGTCGACTCCGACGTTAAGGTTGGCGACATCATCGTGACCTCGGGCATTGGCGGTGTGTTCCCCAAGGGCCTTCCGCTCGGCACCGTCTCGTCGGTCGAGAAATCGGCAAACGACGTGTACTACACCATTGTGGTGCGCGCCCAGACGACGGCCGAGAACAACGAGGAAGTGCTGGTCATCACCTCGCTGACCGACGAACAGTCGGCCTCGGATGAGGACGTGAGCACCGCCAATAGCACGCCGCAGGGAACGTCGCGCGATGCTGCGACCAAGACGAAGGACGAGAGCTCGGATGACAGTTCCGACACGTCCGAGACGACCGATTCTGGCTCGAGCGAATAGGGGGCATGTCCATGGATCTACACGAGCAGGGGATGAGCTCCCGCACGTTTGTAATCGCCGCCATTGTGTGTGTGCTGCTGCAGGCAGGCCTGGCACCGCAGATCTCCATTGCGGGAGGTCGCGTCAACTTCATGATTATCCTGGTGTGCCTAAGCGTGTTCTCGGGCGACCCGACTCGTGCCGTCGTGTGCGGTTTTTGCAGCGGCTTGTTTTATGACCTGTCCGCTGCCGTGCCGGTGGGCGTTATGTCGCTCCTGCTGACCGTGGGTTCTTTTGCCCTGGTGCACAGCGCCGTCGGTCAGACGGGCGGTACCCCGAGTGCGCGCGGCGTCACCGTGGGCGCCTTTGCGCTCGTCATTAATGTGATCTACAGCATCATCTTGCTGTTTATGGGTTTGGAGACGAGCTTTGTCGTGGCGATCTTCGGCCATGCGCTGCCGTCCTCGATCCTGACGGGTCTGGTTGCCATTCCGTTTTTGATGTCCGGCGTCGTGCCGCAGTCCGGCTATGGATTCTCCGCACGTGGCGGACGCCAGACGGGTATGCGCTTTAAGCCCAAGACCCGCAAGCTCAAATAGGGGAGGCCCGTAGATGTCTTCCCAGATGACGGTTATTATCGCCGGTATCGTGCTGGTTGTGGCCATCGTGGTCGCGCTGGTCATCATGCGTCGAGGCGATTCCCGTTTTACCTACGATACACAGCATGGAACGGCCCCGCGCGCCACCGAGGGCGAGGGCAATACCGCGGCGACCGCCTTTAAGGGCCGCTTTTCCATCCTCACCACGGGTGTGGGCGCGATGTTTGCGGCACTTGCCGTCAAGCTGTGGGGCATGCAGATGGTCTCGTCGGACTATTACGAGAAGCAGGCCAATAGTAATCAGACTCGCACCGTTACCACGCCCGCTGTGCGCGGCCGCATCCTCGACCGCAATGGCGTGGCGCTTGTCCAGAACCGTCCCTCACTTGCTGTCGTGGCCTACCGCGACCTTGCCGAGGATGAGGTTCTGGTTCGCCATCTTGCCAACGTGCTTGGAATGCCTTATGTGGCGGTCCTTCGCAATATTCAGGACAATACAGAGGGCGCTCAGAGCCTGCATACCATCGCGACGGACGTCCGTCGCTCCACGGTTGCCTATATTCAGGAACACGCCGGCGAGTTCCCGGGCGTCAAGATTGCCGAGCGTACCGAGCGCCAGTATCCATACGGCGAGACGGCATGCCATATCTTGGGCTATACCGGCACCATTACCTCCGAGCAGCTCGAGGCCCAGAATAAGAAAACCTCTGGCGATGATGATGCTTCTGCTGGCAAGATTACGTACCAGTCGGGCGATATCGTGGGCCAGGCGGGCGTTGAGAGCTACTACGAAAACCTGCTGCAGGGTATTCGTGGCGAGCAGACCGTCAAGGTCGATGCCTCGGGCAATGTGACCGGTCAGGCCGGCGCCGTGCCCGCGAAGGCCGGCTCCGACATTAAGCTCACGCTCGACCTTAAGATCCAACAGGCCTGTGAGACGGCGCTGGCGAGCGCTATCGAGCTTGCCAAGACCACTGGCTACAGCAATGCCGGCAACGGCGCTGTGGTGTGTCTCGATCCCAACAATGGCGAGATCCTGGGCATGGCGAGCCAGCCCAAGTTCGATCCGTCCGTCTTTATCGGCGGCGTCTCAAATGACGTGTGGACCGAGCTCAATGATGACAAGGGTTCGCACCCGCTGCTCAACCGCGCCATTAGCGGACAGTACATGTCGGCCTCGACCATCAAGCCGCTCTCGGCACTGGCCGGTCTTGAGTTTGGAACCTACACTTCAACGCAGACAACCAACTGCACGGGTTATTGGACGGGTCTGGGCAAGGCTTGGGGCAAGCGCTGCTGGCTGACGTCTGGCCACGGCACCATGACGCTGCAGTCGGGTATCGCCAACTCGTGCGACCCCGTCTTCTACGACATGGGTAAGGCGTTCTTTTATGACGAGCAACATCCCGAGGGCCTGCAGGAGGTCTTTCGTCGCTGGGGCCTAGGCAAGACCTGCGGTATCGATCTGCCGAGTGAGGGCGCGGGTCGTATTCCCGATGCCGAGTGGAAAGAGTCATACTTCACCGACGCCTCTGCCGAGGACCGCAAGTGGAATGCCGGCGATATGACCAACATTGCTATCGGCCAGGGCGACATCTTGGTGACGCCCCTGCAGATGGCGTGCGCCTATATGGGTCTTGCCAACGGCGGCAAACAGTACGTGCCTCACGTATTTTTGTCTGCCGTGTCGCGCGATGGCGACGGCGATGCCTATAAGTACAATGGCAAAGGCAAGAAGAAGCGCCTGGAGGCCAAGATCAACAGCGATTCGGATTTGGCTCTTGTTCGCAACGGCATGCACGACGTGATATACACGGCATCGACGTCCCTGGCGGCGCACTTTGGTACCCTGACGCCGCAGGTATACGGCAAGTCGGGCACGGGCGAGAAAAGCGGCGAGGACGAATACGCTTGGTTCTGCGCCTATGCACCGGCCGATAATCCCAAGTATGTCATCGCTACTGTCCTGGAGCAGGGCGGCGGCGGCTCAGATACCGCGATGCATGTCGTGCGCGACGTGCTCGGTGTGATTTATGACGAGCCCGATACCTCTTCGGCCTCGGGCGATTCTTCGGTTCGATAGGAGGTTGCGATGGATTTTTCTCCGGCGGATCTGTTCCGTTCAACCAAGACCGGCTCTCGCAGCAGCCTGGACCGTGTCAACAAGCAACTTTCGGCCTCGCGCGGCACGTTTCGCCAAAAGGTCCATATCGGTGTGCTCGTGGCTACAGTGGCGCTCGTCGCCTACGGTGCCATCATTATCTGGTCGGCTTCGCAGTTTAAGGCCGATGCTTCGTTCTCACGCCATCTGCTGGGAATTGGCATCGGCACGGTGCTGGCGGTGCTGGTCTGGCGCTCCGACCTGCGCGGTATTTCCAATTTCTCGACGGCGTTGCTCGTCATCGACCTGATCGTGATCCTCTCGCCCAAGATTCCGGGTCTGTCCTATACGGGCGGTCTGGGCATGACGGGCTGGATCAAGATTCCCGGTATCGGCTTGACATTCCAGCCGGTTGAGCTTGCCAAGCTCATCACCACCTTCTTTATTGCTACGCTTGGCTCGCAGTATAACGGTCGCATCGATACCGTTCGCGACTACGTCAAGCTCTGCGGCATGTTGTCCATTCCGTTTTTGGCCGTCGTCGCCATGGGCGACCTGGGCTCGGGCCTTGTCGTGCTGGTTTCGGGCGCCATCGTCATTTGTATGAGTGGTGCACGCCGCGAATGGGTGCTGTCGACCCTGGCCCTGCTCGTGGGCCTGGTGGCCCTCGTCCTGGCGCTCGATTCGGTCTTTGATTCGTTGCTCGGCCACGATGTGCTTATCAAGCAGTATCAGATGAACCGTCTGACGGTCTTTATCGACCCCGATAATGCCGATTCGGACGATGCCTACAACCTGCAGCAGTCGCTTATCGCCGTTGGCTCGGGTGGCTTCTTTGGTAAGGGTTTGGGCCATGCGACGCAGTCGGCCGGCGGCTTTCTGCCTGAGTTCCACACCGACTTCGTCTTCGCCTTTCTGTCCGAGACCTTTGGCTTTTGCGGCTCCTTTTTGCTGCTGTGCTTGTACGTACTGCTCATCTTCTCGACGATCCGCGTTGCTTTTAAGTGCGAGTCTCTGTTCCTACGCTTATCATGCGTAGGTATCGTCGGCATGTGGGCGTTCCAGACCTTCGAAAACATCGGCATGTGCATCGGCATGATGCCGATTACCGGTATTCCGCTACCGTTTATTAGCTTCGGTTCGTCTTCGATGATGATTCAGCTGCTGACGGTGGGTATCGTACAATCCATATGGCGGCATCGTTCGGGCGCCGCGTAACCGCTGGAGGGGTTTGCTATGAAAATTCCCGTAGATAAGCTGACCCGCGCTTTTAAGATGGGCGCGTCCGTTAAGAAGGATTCCGATACGCCGGTGCGCGTCTCGGTCTATCTGGATTCGTCCGCCTCGCGCTTTCTTGCCGAGACGGTGCGTGACGCCTTTGTGCCGCAGACGACCTCGGGTATTGTGCGCGTCGAGCGTCTGGGGGAGGAGCGAATTGCTCCAAAGACCGATACCGATGTGGTGCTGGTGCTCTCGTGTGGTTCCGACCGCTTGGAGAGTGCCGTGCAGGAGCTCGTGATCGCCGGCGCGCCCGTGTGCGTGCTTGCCGAGTCTGCTGTGGAGGTGCCGTTTATCGAGGAGTCCACGCCCATGCTCGGCGTGGTAGCGGCAACCGATAAGACGTATCTGCTCGAGACGCTTGCCCGCTGGATTCTCGATCGCACCGACAAGGAAACGGCTTTTGCGGCGAACTTTGCCTTCATGCGCATCGCGGCGGCCAATCGTATCATCACCTCGTGCGCGCTCACCAATATGGCGACCGGTGCGCTGGTGTTTTTGCCGGGCGCCGATTATCCCGTTATGGCGCTGGCGCAGGTGGGCATGCTCTTTGAGCTCGCTGCCGTCTTTGGACGCGGTATTAAGCCCGAGCGCGGCTACGAGGTCGCGGGCGTGCTTGCCGGCGGTCTTGTGATCCGCGCGGTCACCCGCGCGCTCGTCAAGCAGACACCGCATATTGGGTTTGCCGTCAAGGCGCTCACTGCTGCCGCGGGCACCTATGGCATGGGGCGTGCGCTTGTTTCGCTCTACGAGCGCGATGTCGACTACAGCCGTGCCAACGAGGTGGTTACTGCCACGTTCTCCCGCGTTCGCGATCTGGTAACCACGGTCGCGGGCGCTACCCGTCCTATGGCGTCCTACCAGGACGCATCAGATCTCGCTGCTTAGGGGTTTTCCGTTGCGCGTTGCATACCAAGATTGTTTTCATTTAATTGAGCCGTTGCTTGCCAAGGTCGAGAAGCCGAGTCGCTATATCGATCACGAGTGGGGCACGCTTTCCAAGGCCGATGCCGATTACCGTTGCTGTCTGATCTACCCGGATGTGTACGAGGTTGGTCTGCCCAACCAGGGTATCGCCATCCTCTACAACATCCTTAACCAGGCCGAGGGCATCTCCTGCGAGCGTGGCTATGTGCCGTGGCCCGATATGGGTGACGCCATGCGCGAGGCAGGCATTCCGCTGCTCTCGCTCGAGGGTGCTGCCCCCGTCGCTTCGTTTGATATCGTCGGTCTCCATGTGCCGCACGAGATGGCGGTGACGAACTTCCTCGAGGCACTCGACCTCGCTGGCATTCCGCTGTTAGCGGCCGACCGAGGCGAAGACGACCCCATCATCATCGCCGGCGGTCCCTCGGTGTACAACCCCGAGCCGTATGCGGCTTTCTTCGATGCCATCCTCATCGGCGAGGGCGAGGAATCGCTGCTCGAGACCTGCCAGCTGCATCGCCGCCTGCGTGACGAAGGGGTCCCGCGCGCGCAGATTGTCGAGCAGCTTGCATCCATTGCCGGCAACTACGTGCCGTCGCTCTATGAGGTTCGTCACGACGAGCCCTGCTCGCCGCATGGCTACACCGTGCCGCGTGAGGGCAAGGATGCGCCGACCGTGGTCTACAAGCGCGTCGTCGAGGATTTCGGCGCCACGAATCCGCTTTCGCAGTCGTGCGTGCCCTATGCGCAGCTGGTCCACGACCGCCTGTCTATCGAGATCCTGCGCGGCTGCGCCCGCGGCTGTCGTTTTTGCCAGGCCGGCATGACGTATCGCCCGGTGCGCGAGCGCTCGGCCGACCAGATCGTCTCGTCGGTGATTCAGGGTCTGGAAAAGACCGGCTATGACGAGGTGTCGCTGACCTCGCTCTCCACGACCGACCACTCCTGCATTCGCGATGTGCTCGGCAGGCTCAACCGTCGCTTGGAGGATACGGGTATTCGCGTGTCTATTCCGTCGCAGCGCCTGGATTCGTTTGGCGTGGATATGGCCGAGTCGGTTGCTGGCGAAAAGAAGGGCGGCCTGACGTTCGCGCCCGAGGCCGGCAGCCAGCGCATGCGCGACATCATTAACAAGAACGTGACCGAGGAGGACCTGGACCGTGCGGCCAAGGCGGCCTTCGAGGCCGGCTGGAACCGCATGAAGCTCTACTTTATGATGGGCCTTCCCGGCGAGCGCGACGAGGACATCGTGGCCATCGCCAGCCTGGCCGATCATGTGCTGGAGCTCGGTCGTTCCGTGGTGCCCAAGGCTCGTCGCGGCTCGATCTCGGTGTCCATCTCGGTTTCGGTCTTTATCCCCAAGGCTGCCACGCCGTTCCAGTGGTGCCCGCAGCTCGACTACGACGACGTCAAGCGTCGCCAGAAGTTGCTTATCACGAGCGTTCGCAACCGTGCCGTCCGCGTGCATTACCACGATGCCGAGACCTCGCTCATCGAGGCCGCGCTGTCCCGCGCCGGTCGTGACATGACGCCCGTCATCATCGACGCTTGGCGCTCGGGCTCTCGCTTTGACGCCTGGGTAGAGCATTTCTCGCTCGATAACTGGAAGGAGGCTGCTGCCAAAAACGGCATCGACCTCAATGAGCTCGTGCACCTGCCCTACGAGTTGGACTGGCGCCTGCCGTGGGAGCACGTGAGCCCCGGCTGCACGCGCGGCTTCCTCGAGCGCGAGTACCGTCGCTCGCTCGAGGGCGTCACGACTCCCGACTGCACCCGCACGTCGTGCACCGGCTGCGGGATCTGCCCCACGCTCCACGCCAAGAATGTATTGATGGGTGATCGCGCATGAGTGAGCGCCTGACCGACAACCCCTCGCTCTTTAGGCTTCGTGTTCGCTATGGCAAGCGCGATCGCCTTAAGTACCTGGGCCATCTCGAAGTGATCCATACCATTGAGCGCATCGTGCGCCGTGCGGGACTTCCCTATGCCGTCACGCAGGGCTTCTCTCCGCACATGCGCGTGGGCTTCTCTTCGGCGCTACCGGTGGGTACGTCGTCGACCTGCGAGTGGTATGACCTGTTTATGACCGAGTTCGTGGCGCTCGACGAGGCGTTTGGGCGCCTGGCTGCGGCGTCTCCGGCCGATCTGGCGCCCATCGAGGCAGCGTACATCGACGTGCGCACGCCGGCGTTGACGGCGCAGCTCACGCGCTTGTCGTATCGCATTGATTTGCACTTGGATCCCGAGGCGCCCGTAAGCGCCGACGAGGTGCGTCGTGCGATCGACACGCTGCGCGCGGACCATGGCATCGACTACGCGCGCGGAAAAAAGAGCAAGCGCTTGGATTTGGATCACACGCTCGTGGGCTATGAGCTCACGGCGGGGGAGCGCCCGGACCATTTGGTGCTCATGCTCGACACCCATGCCGATAACGAGGGCTCCATGCGTCCGGAAATTTTGCTTTCTGCAGCTGATGTTTTGTTGCAGGGCTTGACCCCGGGCGTGGATGCACCTATTGTTTCCACTGGTATGCAAGACCTCGTGACCATCTGCTCCTACGATGTCGAGCGTCAGAATCAAGCATGCGAGGACGACGAGGGCCGACTCGTCAGCCCCATACCTGTGCGAACTTGTGGATTTGCTCCACATACTCGTTGACGGGGGTATTTTCGCCTGCTACTATATTCGGCTGTTGCACTAACTGATGCATGAAGGGCAAGTAAACATGTACGCAATCGTTAACACGGGCGGCAAGCAGTACAAGGTCGCCACCGACGATGTCATCACCGTCGAGAAGATCGAGGGCAATGAGGGCGACAAGGTCACCCTGCCGGTCATCTTCCTCAACGATGGTAAGAAGATCGTCACCGATCCCGACAAGCTGGCCAAGGCCAAGGTTACCGCTCAGATCGTTGAGCAGTTCAAGGGCGAGAAGCAGCTGGTCTTCAAGTTCCACAAGCGTAAGCGCTATCGTCGTCTGAAGGGTCACCGTCAGCAGCTCACCAAGCTGAAGATCGTGAAGGTTCAGGCTACCTCCCGCGCCAAGAAGGCTGTCAAGGCAGAGGCCGAGGCTGTTGCCGAGGCTCCCGTCGCCGAGTAGATTACACTCGTAACGAAAGAGTAGGTATACACAATGGCACACAAAAAAGGACTCGGTTCCTCCCGTAATGGCCGTGACTCCCGCGGTCAGCGCCTTGGCACGAAGCGCTATGCCGGCCAGACGGTAACCACGGGCACGATTCTCGTCCGTCAACACGGCACGCACATCCACCCGGGTGAGAACGTTGGCCGTGGCAAGGACGATACGCTGTTCGCGCTGGTCGACGGTACCGTTGAGTTCCACAAGGGTATCAAGCACAGGGTCAGCGTACGCCCGCTCGCGAACGCGTAATTCACCCTTCATAGAGCACATATGTGGGAGGCACTTGAGTTTTAGGATTCAAGGGTCTCCCTCTTTTTGTAGGAGGCGATTCTGTTGTCACAGTTCACCGATATCAGCCGCATTAACGTGTGCGGCGGCGACGGCGGAGCCGGATGCATGTCGTTTAGGCGCGAGGCATTTGTCCCCAAGGGCGGCCCCGATGGCGGCGACGGCGGTCGTGGCGGCAACGTCGTCATCCAGGCCGATGCTCAGCTGTCTTCGCTGATCGATTACCGCTTTAAGCATCACTTCCGCGCCGAACGCGGCACGCACGGGCAGGGTGCCCGTCGTAACGGTAAGAGCGGCGAGGACCTGATCCTGAAGGTTCCCATGGGCACCGTGGTGCGCGAGCTCGACCCCGAGACGCAGACCCCGATGTTCGAGATTGCCGACCTGGTGCACGATGGCGAGCGCGTTGTCGTGGCGCCCGGCGGTGCCGGTGGCCTGGGCAACACGCACTTTGTGACGTCGGTGCGCCGCGCGCCCGCGTTCGCTCAGCTGGGCGAACCGGCCGAGGAGCACTGGATTGAGCTCGAGATGAAGCTTATGGCCGATGCCGCGCTCGTGGGCTTCCCCTCGGTGGGCAAGTCCTCGCTCATCGCGCGCATGAGTGCCGCCCGTCCCAAGATCGCCGACTATCCGTTTACAACGCTCGTGCCGAACCTCGGCATGGTGCGTGCCGGTGAGTATTCTTACGTCGTTGCCGACGTTCCTGGTTTGATTGAGGGCGCGAGCGAGGGCAAGGGCCTGGGCCACCAGTTCCTGCGCCACATCGAGCGTACGGCGCTCATCATGCATGTCGTCGACATGACGGGCGGTTTTGAGGATCGCGACCCGGTTGAGGATTACCGCATCATCAACCGTGAGCTCGAGCAGTATGGCGCCGAGCTTTCTGAGCGCCCGCAGATCGTCGTCGCCAACAAGTGCGATGCGCCGGGCACGGCTGACAAGATTGCCGACCTCAAACGCGCTGCGCTCGACGATGGACATATGTTCTTTGCCGTGTCTGCTGTGACGGGCGCCGGCCTCAACACGCTGATGCTTGCCGTGGGCGAGCAGGTTGCTAAGCTGCGCGCCGAGTTGGCGGTCTCCGATGAGCCGGTCGATCTGCGCGACGATGAGTGGGAGCGCCGTCGCCTGCAGCGTGAGAAGCGTTTCCACATTGTTCAAGAAGAGCCCCATGCCTTCCGCGTGGTCGGTCGTGCCATCGAGCGCATGGTCATTCAGACCGACTGGGAAAACGAGGAAGCCGTCATTTACCTGCAGCATAAGTTTGCGCGTATGGGTGTTGATGACGCGCTCGAGAAGGCCGGTTGCCGTGCGGGCGACGAGGTCCGCATTTGCCAGCGCGCCTTTGACTTTGAGGGCGCTGAGGACTTCTCGGAGTACGAGGAGCTCGAGGACGCTGGCGAGGACGTTGCCGTTGAGGCCATTGACGTGGCCGACGCTGCGGATGAGGGCGTCGAGGTTGTCGATGCGGCGGGTGCCGCGGACGATGCCGAGACCTCGGAGGGCGAGTAAGCCATGTCGCTGCGCGGTGGAATCGGTTTGCCCGAGCTGCCCATAAAAGAGGGCAAAGAGTTTCGGCTTGGCATTATGGGCGGCACCTTTGACCCGATTCATTACGGGCACTTGGTTACTGCCGAGCAGGCGCGCGAGTCGCTCGACTTGGACGCTGTGCTCTTTATGCCGGCGGGCTCTCCTGCCTTTAAGCTTGACAAGCCGGTGACGCCTGCCGAGGACCGTTATGCCATGACGGTCCTCGCCACCGCCGCGAACCCGGCCTTTTTGGCGAGCCGGTTCGAGATTGACCGTCCGGGCGTAACCTATACGGCCGATACGCTTCATGCCCTTCGCGACTTTTACCCGCCGCAGGTAAAGCTCTACTTTATTACGGGCGCCGACGCGATTATCGATATTGTGACCTGGCATGATGCCGAGCGAATCGCTGAGCTTGCTACCTTTATTGCGGCGACGCGACCGGGTTTTGATATCGATACGGCGCGTGCCCGAATCAAAGAGTCGGGGCTGCCGTTCGATGTGCGCTATATTCAGATTCCGGCGCTGGCGATCAGCTCGACGAACATTCGTAAGCGAGTTGCCCGCGGCATGAGCGTGCGCTATCTTACGAGCGAGTCTGTGCTCGGCTACATTCGCAAGCGCAGTTTGTATGTCGATCTGGGTCAAGAAGATTTTGAGTGATGGGGGGCTACGTTGTCGGTAGAGGATCAGTTTGAGGGCGATGAGCGCGCGCTGCTCAAGCGCATTCAAGAGCTGCTCGATGTTCGCATGAAAGATAAGCGCAAGCGCTATGTGCATTCGTTGGGTGTTGCCGAGACCGCACTTCATCTGGCCGAGGTCTACGGCGTTGACCGCTTTGATGCCGCTGCCGCCGGCCTGATCCATGACTGGGACAAAGTGCTCTCCGACGACGAGCTGGTCACGCGCGCTCTGCATTACGGCATTAAGATTGCCGGCTCTCCTTCCGCCGCGACGCCGCTTTTGCATGGCCCTGTTGCCGCCTATGAGCTTCCGCAGCTTTTCCCCGAGTTGTCGCCGGCCGTTTTCCAGGCTGTCGACCGTCACACCGTGGGTGCCTGTGACATGACGCCGCTCGATATGGTGGTCTTTGTGGCCGATGCCATCGAGCCCAACCGCCACGGCGACTATGCGCATGCGCTGCGCAAGATGGTGGGGGAGTCGACGCTCGAGGAGTTGTTCTTCTCCTGTTTTGCGCAGGGTCTGGTCTATGTGATCCAGTCCGGGCGCTATCTTTATCCCACGGCTATTACGATTTACAACCATTACGCCCAGCTGCGCTAGCTCGGGTGCGTCTAGAAAGAGGTATTCCATGGCCGACGAGACCATGACCGACGAGCAGATTCTTGAAGGTGTGGAGCACAAGAGCTTCGTCGCCACGTCCGACCGCACTGCCGCCTCGCTGTCCGCGAGCGGTGTCGCCGCCGAGGATGTCGCCCGCGCCGCCGCGCAGGCCGCCTACGACAAGAAGGGCGAGGACGTTCAGGTGCTCGACCTGACCGAGCTTTCCGACGTGTGCGACTACTTTGTGCTTGCCACCGGTACCAACAACCGCCAGGTCGATTCAATTGTCGACGAGATCGAGGAGAAGGTCGCCGAGGCTTGCGGCGAGCATCCGTTTTCCATCGAGGGCCGCGAGCAGAAGACCTGGATGCTCATGGACTACGGTTCGGTTGTCGTCCACGTCTTCACTCCCGAAGCCCGCGACTTCTACCGCCTAGAAAAGCTCTGGGGTGACGCCCCCCAGCTCCCCCTCAATCTCCTCTAGTAGCTCATTTGATACGGGGCTTTTTAGCTGGCTTCGCGCATTTCGCCGGGCAGTTGCGGTTTTCCGCACCTGCCCGGCTTTCTTTTTGCCTAAAGGCGGTTAATCGTTGAAGCGGGATTGGCGGCCGAAAGATAGGGCGGTGTCGCCGAACTTGTCTCGGACGGCGTCGATAGCGACCGAGAGGTCGCGACGGTCGCTTGATTGGGCTCCGCGGTCGTCGACTTCGCAGAACAGGTCGGTCTGGATGCCGCCTTGGTGGTCGAAGTCGCTCATGCCGATGCCCGCTAAGCGAACATGCATGCCTTCCTGCCAGATGTTGTCGAGCAGTTCGAGTGCAACCGCCACGAAGATGTTCTCATCGTCGGTCGGATGAGGCAGCCGGCGCTGTGCCGTACGCCCGCTGCCATACGAATACTTAAGCTTGAGCGTTACCGTGCCGCCCGTCAGTCCCTGACGGCGCAGGCGGCGTCCAACCGACTCACCCAGCAGCGCAATCGCCGCTTCGATGTCCCCGCGCTCAGTCAAATCTTTCGCAAAGGTGCGTTCATTGCTGACCGACTTGACCTCGCGCTCTTCATCGAGACTCGTGACTTCGGAGATTTCAAGTCCCAGCGCACGCTGACGCATACGTTCGCCGTTGACGCCAAAAATAGAGGCCAAGGTGGATTCCGGCGCGCGTGACAGCTCGCCGAGCGTGTAGATGCGCATACGGCGCAGTCGCTCCTCGGCCGAGCGCCCGATGCCGCTCATGGCAGATACCGGCAGCGCGGCCAAAAAGCGCTGCTCGGTTCCGGGGCGCACGATGGTCAGCCCAAACGGCTTATCCCGCTCGCTTGCGATCTTTGCGACCGTCTTGTTGCAGCCCACGCCAATGGAGCACGTCACTCCCAGCGCTGCCACACGGTCGCTTATACGCCGTGCAACCAGCAGTGGGTCCTCGGGCGCAAAGCGACCCGGTGTGATATCGATAAAGGCTTCGTCGATGGATACGCGCTCAACGCGCGGCGTCTCCTCGGCAAGAATCGCCATGACCTGCGCGCTCACCTCGCGGTAGCGATCAAAGTGCCCGTGCGTCCAAATGGCTTGCGGGCACAAGCGCCGCGCCTCGGCCGAGGCCATGGCAGAGTGCACGCCAAAGCGGCGCGCCTCATACGAACACGTGGACACGACGCCACGCGAATCGGCGTCTCCGCCCACGATGAGTGGCTTTCCGCGCCATTCGGGATGATCGAGCATCTCCACGCTCGCAAAAAACGCATCGAGGTCCATGAGGCCCACCGCCGGACCCGTCCAGGGAGGCGGCGTGACGCTCATGGCATCCTCATAACCGTATGTATGTTCGCGTCTTTCCATGTCATGAGTATACCGCGCAGCTCATGTGGGGTGCGTGTATGTGCTTGCAAATCCCGAATTCTTGTCTAAGATATGGATTTGCCCTCGACTACACCGAAGAAGTTGGTCTCACGGACTTCACCTGCCCGCGTCGATGGCGTATTATGTTCAACTGTTTGTTTGTAGTTGCAGCCTAAAGCTGCTTGGTTGGAGGAGTTTCCTTTGGCAGTCAAGATTCGCCTTGCTCGTCACGGCGCTAAGAAGCGTCCGTACTACCGTGTCGTCGTCGCCGATTCCCGCGCCCCGCGTGACGGTCGTATCATCGAGGAGGTTGGCCGCTACAACCCGATGACCGCCCCCAAGACCATCAACCTCGACCTCGAGAAGATCGCCGACTGGCAGTCCAAGGGCGCTCAGCTCACCGACGCCGTAGCCGCTCTGGTCAAGGCCGCCAACGAGGGCGAGAAGACCGAGACCGTCGTCAAGAAGTCCAAGAAGCAGCTCGCCAAAGAGGCCGAGGCCGCTAAGGCTGCCGCTGAGGCCGCTGAGGGCGCCGAGGAGTAAATCGTGCCTGAGGTTGACGCTGCACAGCTCGAGGGTGAGGCAATGCTCTCAGATCGCATCGCCGATCTCGTCGAATATCTCGTTGTTCAGATCGTCGACGACCCGGATTCCGTGAGCCTTGAGGTCATCGATGGTGATGACGCCTCTACGATTGAGGTTTCGGTCGCCGAGGATGACGTCGCTAAGGTCATCGGCCGTCGTGGCCGTACCATCAAGGCCATTCGCACGCTCGCCCGTGCACTGGCCGCTCGCCTCGACACTGCTGTCGAGGTAGAGGTTCTGGGCTAGGACCTTGAGGTCCCAGTACAAAAACATCGCCCGTGTGGTCAAGTCGCACGGAAGGAAGGGGGAGGTCCTCGCGCAGCCGCTGCGGGGGCTTCCTTCTGTATTGACGCCGGGTATGCGTGTTGCCTTGACGCCACCGGCGCTCAAACGCGACCGTTTTTGCACGGTCGTGTCCGTCACCGATACGGGCGATGGCGATCTGGTCTCGTTTGAGGGCATTGACGACTTGACGGCCGCCGAGGGCATCATCGGATGCTATGTGTTGGCAAATCGTGACGATTTTGAGCTCGATTCGCTCGACGCCGCCTATACCGACCTGATGGGTCGCGAGGTGGTCGACGAGCACTTCGGTTCACTCGGCACGATCGTCGAGATCATGTCGACGCCCGCTAACGATGTTTGGGTTGTCGAGGGCGATCGGTACGGCGAGGTACTGATTCCCGTGATCGAGCAGGTTGTGCTCGATCTTCCCGACACAGGAACAATTTCCGTCCACGTTATGGACGGCCTGATCGATATGGACAAGTAGGGAGGACAACATGCTGATTGAGACCCTTTCGGTCTTTCCCGAGATGTTTGAGCCCGTCATGTCCACATCGATTTTGGGCCGCGCCCGCAAGGCCGGCCTTTTTGATTTTAAGGCGTATAACCTGCGCGACTGGACGCACGACCGTCATCGTACCGTCGATGACGAGCCGTACGGCGGCGGGCAGGGCATGCTCATGAAGGTCGAGCCTATCGCCGAGGCCATCGAGGCCATTAGCGCGGAGGGCCCTCGGCCGACGGTGGTGTTCTTCACCCCGTGCGGCGAGCCCTTTACGCAGCATGTGGCCGAGCGCCTGCTCAAAAGCGAGCGCCTGCTGTTTGTGTGCAGCCGTTACGAGGGTGTCGACGAGCGTGCCTATGCGTATGCCGACGAGCGCCTGTCGATCGGCGATTACGTGCTCACGGGCGGCGAGCTTCCCGCTATGGTCGTTGCCGATGCCGTCGTACGCCTGATTCCCGGCGCCCTTGGTGACGAGATGAGCAACGTCGACGAGTCGTTCTCGACCGCCGAGGACGGAGGCCTGCTCGAGTATGCGCAGTACACCCGCCCCGCCGAGTTCAACGGCGAGGGCGTGCCGCCGGTGCTCGTGAGTGGCGACCACGCCAAGGTTGACGCTTGGCGCCGCAAGAACGCCATCGAGCGCACCTGCCGCTGGCGTCCCGACTTGATCGAGACTGCGCGGCTCACGCCCGAGGAGCGCGCTTACGCGCAGGAGATCCTTGACGCTTCGTATTCGCAGAGCGAGGAGTGAGTATGGTTCCATCGCAGCATTCCGCGTTGAGGGGCGCTTTTGAGTGGATCGCGGTCATCGCGATCGCGCTTGTGGCCACCTTCCTGATCCGCACCTTTGTGGTCGAGCCCTTTGTGGTGCCCACCGGTTCTATGGAGGACACGATTGAGATTGGCGACCAGATCCTGGCGCAAAAGGTGAGCCTCGAGCTCGGTCAGCCCGTCAAGCAGGGCGATATCGTGGTGTTTCACAACCCCGACGGCACCTCCGAGCATGATATTCTTGTCAAGCGCGTTATTGCCACGGCCGGCCAGACGGTCGACCTGCAGGACGGCAAGGTGGTCGTTGACGGCCAAGCGCTCGACGAGGACTATACGGCGGGCATGAGCTGGCCGCTTTCGGTCCAAGCGCCCGGCGTCCAGGTGAGCTATCCCTACACCGTCCCCGACGGGTGTGTGTGGGTGATGGGCGACAACCGAGAGAACTCAGCCGACTCCCGCTATTTTGGGCCGGTCGACCGCTCCGACTTAATGGCCGTTGCACTCGTTCGCTACTGGCCGCTCAACCGCATCGGCGCTATCGACTAAAAACCGCTATAGTACAGTACCTAACCGTGTAATCGTTTCGACGAGGGGATATTAGAGGCATGAACGCTTCATCGCTTTCCTTCCAAGACATCATCCTGCGCCTCCAGCAGTACTGGGGCGAGCAGGGCTGCGTCATTATGCAGCCCTATGACTCCGAGGTCGGTGCCGGTACCTTCCATACCGCGACCACGCTGCGCTCGCTCGGTCCCGCCGAGTGGCGCACCTGCTATGCGCAGCCCTGCCGCCGTCCCGCCGACGGCCGCTACGGCGAGAACCCTAACCGCATGCAGCACTACTATCAGTTCCAGGTGCTCATCAAGCCCTCACCGGTCAACGCACAGGAGCTCTACCTGGGGTCTCTTGCCGCCATTGGCCTGGACCCCAACGACCATGACGTTCGCTTTGTCGAGGACGACTGGGAGAGCCCGACCCTGGGCGCCTGGGGCCTTGGCTGGGAGGTCTGGCTCAACGGTATGGAGGTCACGCAGTTTACGTACTTCCAGCAGGTGGGCGGTATCGAGGTCGACCCCGTGCCCGTCGAGATCACCTATGGCCTGGAGCGTATCGCCATGTATGCCCAGGGCGTCAACTCCGTTTACGACCTGGTGTGGAGCTACCTGCCCGACGGTACGCCCATGACCTATGGCGACGTGTTCCTCGAGAACGAGCGCGAGTTCAGTGCCTATAACTTTGAGGTCGCCAACGTCGAGATGATGCGTCAGAAGTTTGACGACTACGAGGCCGAGTGCCATTCCTGCCTGGAGCGCAAGCTGCCGCTGCCCGCATACGACTGCGTCATGAAGTGCAGCCACGCTTTCAATCTGCTCGATGCCCGCGGCGCGCTGTCCGCGGTCGAGCGTGCCAATTACATCCTGCGCGTCCGCGCCGTCGCCAAGGCGTGCTGCGAGGCCTATATGGCCGAGGTCGCCGGAGTCAACGAGAATGCCGACCAGGAAGGCGAGGTGGCGTAAGCCATGGCAGACGCTAAGGATTTCCTGTTTGAGATCGGTACGGAGGAAATGCCCTCCGCGCCGCTGAACAATGCCGTCAAGCAGCTTGGCACCATGATCGCCAAGGGTCTCGACGAGGCCGGTCTGGCCCACGGCGAGGTCCGCGTGATCTCGAGCCCGCGTCGCCTGGCTGCGCTCGTTGCCGACGTCGCCACCGCGACCGATGAGGTTCACGAGGTCAAGCGTGGCCCTGCGGCCAACATCGCCTTCGACGCTGACGGAAACGCCACCAAGGCCGCCCAGGGCTTCGCCCGCAAATGCGGTGTGGCTGCCGAGGACCTGGTCCGTCGCGAGGACACCGACGGCCGTGAGTACGTCTTTGCCGAGAAGAACATTCCTTCCGCTCCGGCTACTCCGATCCTGACGGCCCTGTGCGAGAAGACCATCGCCGGCCTGCAGTGGCCCAACTACCGTAGTCAGCGCTGGGGCCACGAGCACGCCACCTTCGTGCGCCCGGTCCGCTGGATCTGCTGCCTTTTGGGCGAGGATGTTGTGCCCGTGTCGTTTGCCGACGTGACGAGCGGCAACACCACGCGCGGCCATCGCGTGCTTGGCCCCGGTGACCACGTTGTCGCTAGCCCCGCCGCCTACGAGCAGGTGCTCGAGGACGCCGGCGTGCTTTCTGCCGAGCGCCGTCGCGAGGTGATTCTCGCCGGTATCGCCGAGGTTGAGGCTGCCCGTCCTGGCTGCCATGTCGATACGCCCAAGAAGGTCTTCGAGGAGGTCATCAACCTCTGCGAGTGGCCGACGGTGCTCGTCGGTACCTTCGATGAGGAGTTCCTCAAGGTCCCGCACGAGATCATCTGCGAGTCCATGCTCACCAACCAGCGCTACTTCCCGATCTATGACGGCGAGGGCAAGCTGACGCGTGAGTTCGTGGTCGTTTCCAATAGCAAGCCCGAGAACGCCGAGCGCGTGATCGACGGCAACGAGCGCGTCGTGCGTGCCCGTCTGGACGACGCTAAGTTCTTCTACGAGGAGGACCTGAAGATCTCCCTCGACGAGTTCCGTGAGCGCCTGGCCAAGGTCGCCTTCCAGGAGAAGCTCGGCAGCGTGCTCGCCAAGTCCGAGCGCATTGAGCAGCTCGCGCTCGCTATTGCCCGCGAGGCTCATCTGGGCGCCCATCTTGCCGCCGACGCCGCTCGCGCCGCGCACCTGTGCAAGGCCGACCTGGTGTCCAACGCCGTCGTCGAGTTCACGGGCCAGCAGGGCGTGATGGGCGGTTACTACGCCACCGCGATGGGGGAGAACGACGAGGTCGCCCACGCCATTCGCGATCATTATCGTCCCCGCTTTGCCGGTGACGAGCTGCCCGAGGGCACCGCTGGCTGCATCGTGGCCTGCGCCGACAAGCTCGATACCATCGCCGGTATCTTTGCCATCGGCGAGCCCCCGACCGGCTCCTCCGATCCCTACGCGCTGCGTCGTGCCGCTATCGGTATCATCAACATTCTGCGCGACCGTCTGCCGATCGACCCCACGTCGCTGATTGACTTTGCTCTGCAGCTTTACAGCGAGCAGGGCATTGAGTTCGACGCCGCCGAGGTCGCCCAGCAGGTTCGTGACTTCTTCCATGGCCGCCTGGTGAGCATGGCCCGCGACGAAAAGATCCCGGCCGATACCGTTGCCGCCGTCTCCGCGGTGCACATTATCGCCCCGTCCGTCTTCTTCGCCCGCTGCGCCGCCCTCGACGAGGCCCGCAAGAATGATGCCGAGACCTTTGACAACCTGGCTACCGCCTATGCCCGTGCCGCGCACATCTCCAAGCCCGAGCTGGGTGCGGAGTACGACCGCAGCCTGATGGGCGAGGTCGAGCTCGCGCTCGCCGACGCCTCCGAGGCTGCTCAGACCGCTGTCGATGCCGCCCTTGCTGCCGAGGACTACCCGGCCGCATTTGCCGCCCTCGCCGCCCTGCGCGCGCCCATCGACCGTTTCTTCGATGAGGTCATGGTCATGGACAAGGACGAGCAGCTTCGCGATAATCGCCTTAAGCTGCTCAACCGCTTCGAGGCCGTTTTCTCCGGCATCGCCAACATCGGTGAGCTTGCCCGCAAAAAGTAAGCCAGCCTGCGCATAAGCGCAAAAGGAGCCCCGCATGGATTGCCCGGTCACCGCTCGTCCCACCGTCATCGTTATCTCCGACTCGCTCGGCGATACCGCTTGTGAGGTGGTGCTTGCGGCGTCCGGGCAATTTGATGAAGGGGCTTTTCGCGTTTTGCGTCTGCCTAAGGTGACCTCTGTGGAGCAGGTCAAGTCATTTGTGGGGCCGCGCGTCGATGCGGACCATCGCGATATTGCCGTGTTCCACACCATTGTCGATCCGGCGCTTCGCGCCCGCGTGCTCGATTACCTGGGTATGCTGCATATCCGTTCGGTCGACCTGATCGGCCCGACGCTTGCCGTGCTGTCGGCGCTCATCGGTGTACCGCCCAAGGGCGTTGCGGGCGTGATTCACAAGACCGATGACCGCTATTTCCATCGTATCGAGGCCATGGAGTATTTCGTTGAGCACGATGACGGTCGTGGTTGCGACGATCTGTCGGGTGCCGATATCGTGCTGCTGGGTGTGTCGCGTACATCCAAGACGCCGCTGTCGATGTATTTAGCCTATCAGGGCTACAAGGTCGCCAATGTCCCATTGGCGCATGGCATGGAGCCGCCCAAGTCGATTTACGAGGTCGACCCGATGCGCCTGTTCGGCCTGATTTCGACCGTCGATATGATTTCCGAAATTCGCGATAGCCGCTTGGGCGATGACTACGCCCGTGCCGTTGCCGGCTCCTATGCCGAGCCCGAGAGCGTGCGTAGTGAGCTTGCGGAAGCCCGCGCGCTCATGAAACGCCTGGGCTGCTTTGTAGTGCGTACCGACGGCAAAGCCATCGAGGAAAGCGCTGCCGAGATCATTGCTCACCTCGAAGAGATTCAAGAGGCAAGAGCCCGCCGTGCCGCCCGCCGCGCTCAACAAAAGTAGCTCACTTGGGACAAGGTTGTTTGGGTAGCTAATTTGGGACGGGGCTCTTTTAGCTACCCAAAGAGAATACTTGAAAATAATGCTGATAAATGGTAAAGCGATTTAGCAAAAACATCGCATACTACCTGCATTTTCCTTGTAGTGGTATCTTCATAAGATAACCACCTTTACCTACCGTTTACCGCCGGTTTTAGCACGTTTACCAAACCGCGCACCCTCTGCTCAAGCCTGTCCAAAACCCGCCGTATAGTTCCCTCACGGCCCGCATCCGGCGGGTCGATTCGTTACCACGGTCGTGCGCGTGAGCGCATGGAAGGGGAAGTATCGTGAGCGATTGCAAGAGGGTTTACCGTTTTGGCACCGACGCCCAAGGCACTTGTGTGACTGAGGGCGACAAGTCCATGAACTTTGTGCTTGGCGGCAAGGGCGCGAACCTTGCCGAGATGAGCCGTATCGGCCTGCCAGTTCCCGGCGGCTTTACCATTACCTGCCAGACCTGTGTCGAGTATTCCGGTGCCGGCAACGTGTGGCCTGATGGTGCACTCGATGAGATCGTTGCCGCCGAGGCAGACCTCGAGGCTCGCTGCGGCAAGAAGCTCGGTGACGCCAACGACCCGCTGCTCGTATCGGTGCGCTCGGGTGCTCCGTTCTCCATGCCCGGTATGATGGACACGGTTCTCAACCTGGGTCTCAACGACGATTCCGTTCAGGGTCTCATTGCCCAGACGCAAAACCCGCGTTTTGCCTGGGATAGCTACCGCCGCTTTATCCAGATGTTCTCCAACGTCGTCATGGGCGTCGATGCCGACCTGTTCGAGAACGCCCTGACCCAGGCTCGTCTGGTCGCCGGCGTTCGCGTCGATTCCGAGCTTTCGGCCGAGGATCTGCAAGAGCTCGTCGAGACCTTCAAGGGCCTCTTCTCCGAGAACGTCGAGGCCGCCCTGTACCCCGAGCTCGAGGTTGTCGATGGCAAGCCCGTCTTCCCGCACGACCCGGAGCTCCAGTTACGCCTTGCCATCCAAGCCGTCTTTGGCAGCTGGATGAACGAGCGTGCGTGCATCTACCGCAAGCAGCATGCTATCTCCGACGAGCTCGGTACCGCCGTCAACGTGCAGGCCATGGCTTTTGGTAATAAGGGCGAGACCTCCGCGACCGGCGTTGCCTTTACGCGCAACCCGGCCGACGGCACTAAGGAGTTCTACGGCGACTTTCTGGTGAACGCCCAGGGCGAGGACGTTGTCGCCGGCATCCGCAACACCGAGCCCATCGCCGACCTCAAGACCACCCCGGGCCTCGAGTCTGCAGGTGAGGAGCTCGAGCGCGTGTTCCTGACGCTCGAGGATCACTATCGCGATATGTGCGATATCGAGTTCACCATCGAGCAGGGTAAGCTCTGGATGCTCCAGACTCGCGTGGGCAAGCGCACCGCTACCGCCGCCCTGCGTATCGCCATCGAGATGGTCGAGGAAGGCCTGATCACCCGTGAGGAGGCCGTGAGCCGCATCGACCCCGCACAGCTCGACCAGCTCCTGCACCCGCAGTTCGACGCCTCCAAGAAGTACGAGGCGCTGGCTAGCGGTCTGAACGCCAGCCCCGGTGCCGCCGTGGGCGAGGTCGTGTTCTCGAGCGATGACGCCGTTGCACGTTCCGCCGAGGGGCATAAAGTCATTTTGGTTCGCTGGGAGACCAACCCCGACGACCTGAAGGGTATGGTTGCCGCCGAGGGTATCTTGACGAGCCATGGTGGCAAGACGAGCCACGCCGCCGTTATCGCGCGCGGCATGGGTACGCCCTGCGTCTGCGGTGTCGAGCGCTTCCGCATCGACGCCGCCGAGAAGGTCGTGCGCATCGAGGGCAGCGACCGCGTGCTGCACGAGGGCGATGTCATCTCCATCGACGGCACCCAGGGCATCGTCGTCGATGGCGCCGTCGATCTGGTTTCGGCCGAGCTCACTGGCGACCTGGACACCATCTTGTCCTGGGCCGACGAGATCCGTCTGGACGAGACCGACGGTCACGCCAACCATGTACGCGTCAACGCCGACAACCCCGAGGATGCCGCGCTCGCGCTCGAGTTTGGCGCCGAGGCCATCGGCCTGTGCCGTACCGAGCACATGTTCCTGGGCGATCGCAAGAACATCATCCAGAGCTTTATCCTGTCCGACGATGAGGCCGTGAAGCAGCAGGCCCTGGTCGATCTGCTCAAGGTTCAGACCGAGGACTTCCTGGCGATGTTCAAGACCATGTCTGGCCGCGATGTGGTCGTCCGCCTGCTCGATCCGCCGCTGCATGAGTTCCTGGATGATCCTCGCGAGCTCGAGGTCGCCATCACCAAGAAGGAAGCCGCTGGCGCCAGCGAGGAAGAGCTTGCCGCCCTGCGTGCCCGCCTGCGTCGTATCGACGGCATGGTCGAGTCCAACCCGATGCTGGGCTTGCGCGGCGTGCGCCTGTCCGTCGTCTTTGGCGATCTGCCACTCATGCAGGTCCGCGCCGTCGCCATGGCTGCCGCCCACCTTATCAAGGAAGGCGTCGATCCGCGCCCCGAGATCATGGTTCCGCTCGTCTCCATCACGGCCGAGCATGTCCAGACCCGCGAGGTCATTGAGCACGTAATCGCCGAGGTATCCGCCGAGGAGGGCGTCGAGCTCAACATTCCCGTGGGCACGATGCTCGAGTTGCCGCGCGCCTGCATGGTCGCTGACGAAATCGCCCAGCACGCAGATTTCTTCTGCTTTGGCACCAACGACCTCACCCAGACGACCTTCGGCTTCTCGCGCGACGATGCCGAGGCCAAGTTCATTCCGCTGTACCTGCACAAGAAGATCCTGAAGGACAACCCCTTCGAGACCATCGACTCGGCGGTGCTGGAGCTCGTGCGCATGGCTGTCGAGAAGGGTCGCGCCACCAATCCCGGCATGCACTTTGGCGTGTGCGGTGAGCACGGCGGCGACCCCAAGTCGATCAAGGGCCTGTTTAACGTGGCCGACGTGGACTACGTGTCCTGCTCGCCCTATCGCGTGCCCCTCGCGCGCCTGGCTGCCGCTCAGGCCAGGCTCGAGGCCAAGCGCAACGCCTAGCGCTCTGCGCATCGACGCCTAGCGTAGCCCCCCCTCATACCGCCCGTCTCATTCGTGAGGCGGGCGGTTATCATGTGCGGGTTTTGTCTTTTTGTCTGCGTAAAAAATTGTTCTTGCAGCAGAAACCCGCGCGTGTATACTCGAATACGTTTGTTCAACTACGTGCCGGCCAAGGTGGTACGGCACCTCTAGAAGAGTAAGGAATTGCACATGGATTACATCCGCGCAATCGAGCGTCAGCAGATCCGCGAGGACATTCCTCAGGTTCGCGTCGCCGACAACGTCAAGGTTCATTACCGCATTAAGGAAGGCGACCGCGAGCGCATCCAGGTCTTCCAGGGCGACGTCATCCGCATGGCCGGCGCCGGTGCCCGCGAGACCTTCACCGTCCGCAAGATGTCCTTCGGTGTCGGTGTTGAGCGTACCTTCCCGCTTCACAGCCCCAAGATCGCCAAGCTCGAGGTCGTTCGCCATGGTCGCGTCCGTCGCGCCAAGCTGTACTACCTCCGCGACAAGGTGGGCAAGGCTGCTCGCATCCCCGAGAAGCGCTAAGAAGATCGCAGCGTCTGTCCACTCGTTTGGACACAAGGGTCACCTTCGGGTGGCCCTTCTTTTTATCTGATTTGCATGCAAGGAGGGCCTGGTATGGCCAACATGACGAGCTCGGTTTCGGCATCGCAGGTTGCCGGTGAGTTGGCGAGCGCTACGTTTGAGGAGATTCCCGCCCTCGTAGAGCATTATCGCGAGGACCCGCGCCAGCAGGTGATCAAGGCTTGTGAGCGCGCCCTCAAACGCCATGCCAAAGAGCTTGCCGAGCGCGAGCGCGTCAATGACATGTACGAGCTTATGCATGAGCTTGGCGGCGATGGGGTGGTCGTTGGTGTCGACGAGGTGGGTCGCGGATCGGTGGCCGGCCCTTTGACGGTATGCGCCGTCTGTCTTCCTATGGAGCCGCGCGTCTGGGGTATCAACGATTCCAAAAAGCTCACGCCCGCGCGCCGCGAGTTGCTCTCAGTGAAGATTGCCGAGGTGGCGACGGCGATCGGTTTTTGCCATATCGCGCCGAAGGATATCGATGAGATGGGCATGGCCCGTGCTATCCGTGCCGCCGTTGCGGGCGCCGTGGCTGATACGGGACTTGAACCCGACTGCGTCCTCATGGATGGCAACCCCTTGGGCGCCGTTCCTAACGAGCGCGATGTGGTGAAGGGCGATGCCAAAATCGCCTGCATCGCCGCGGCGTCCATCATGGCCAAGGTCACGCGTGACGAGATGATGGTCGAGTACGACGCCGAGTACCCCGAGTACCATCTGGCCGAGTCGAAGGGCTATGCGAGCCCCGAGCACATCGAGGCCATTCGCAAACATGGACTTTGTCCGCTGCACCGCGTGAGCTTTTGCGGAAACTTTCTGCAGACTGAGCGCCTTTTCTAGGTCAATTGTGGAGACAGGGACCTCTGGGGTTTTATAAACCTGCTGGTAGCGGGCCGTATGCAACACCATTGCTGCGTACGGCCCGTTTTTTGACGGCATTTGGTCAGCTTTTGGTTTGCTTCCGGTACTTACCCGCATGAAAGGTGCTCTCATCATCGGGGCAATGCAGTGTGCGGGAAAGGAGACCCCATGAGTGCCGCAAGCAAAAAGAGTAAGACGCAGCAGCTCAAGGAGTGTTGGGAAAACGGCAAGCTCGACTGCGGGGCGATGACGCCCGAGTTTATCAAGGGACTCAGTCCTCGCGAGCTGGGCATGCTGGGCGAGCTGATCACCATCGACTACTTTAACGAGCGCGGCTACACCTTGCTGGAGCAGGGTTATCGTTGCACCGAGGGCGAGGCCGACCTGGTGCTGCTCGATGAGCTCGACGATGTCGTGGTGATGGCCGAGGTCAAGACCAGACGCGTTGCGCTGGATTGCAGCACGCGGGTCTTTCCCGAGGAGGCCGTGGACGCCCAAAAGCAACGTCGCTACCGCCGCATCGCAAGTTGCTATCTCATGGAGCATTATCCGCTCAAGGCGATTCGCTTCGATGCCGTGGGCGTTACCATTCGCGGCGGGCATATCGCCGAGATCGAGCACCAGTACAACGCGTTCGATTGGCAGGTGTCGTGATGGCGTTCGAGACGTTTGCCGTTCACGCGGCCTGCATCCGCGGCGTCGAGGCGATTCCCGTCACGGTCGAGGTCTCGCTTGCCGGCGGCGTTCCGGGCATCCAGATGCTCGGCATACCGAGTATGGAGGTGATGGAGTCGCGCGGTCGTATTCGCTGCGCGATGCGCTCCGCCGGGTTCGAGATCCCGCGCTCGGGCATTACGGTCAATCTGGCGCCCGGCGATATCCGCAAGACCGGTAGCGGCTTTGATCTGCCCATCGCCATCGCGGTATTGGCGGCCGATGGGCAGATTCCCCGCGACAACCTCGATCGTTGTCTTATCGCTGGTGAGCTTGGCTTGGACGGTACGGTGCTTCCTGTCAAGGGCGAGGTGGCGTTTCAGTTATTGGCGCGTGATTTGGGGCTGTCCTTTATCGCCGGCAGGTCAGACCAGCATGTGCCACTCGCGGGCGTGGATTGCGGATTCATCGATCATTTGTCTCAGCTTGCCCATGGCATGGGCGATGCCGCGCGGCACTACTTGGATTCTGAAGTGCTCGAGGCGACCTTTGAGCCTGAGCTCGACTATGCCGACGTGCTGGGGCAGGAAGTCGCTAAACGCGGCATGGCGCTTGCGGCGGCAGGAGAACTCGGCTTGCTCATGATCGGGTCTCCGGGATCGGGCAAGACGATGCTCGCACGCCGTATGACCGGCATCCTGCCCGAGCTTTCCGTTGAGGATCAGCAGGAGGCACTGTGCATCCATTCGGTTTTGGGTGAGAACATTGATGGCTTGTTGGCGGGGCACCGCCCCTTCCGCAGTCCCCACCACAGTATTTCGACCGCAGGCCTTATCGGCGGCGGGCGCCCGGTGCACCCGGGTGAGATCAGCCTTGCTCATGGCGGCGTGCTCTTTTTGGACGAGCTTGCCGAGTTTCCCACTGGCGTGCTGCAGACGCTGCGTCAGCCCATCGAGCGCGGCTACGTGAGGATCGTACGCGTCGACGGGGCTTTTACCTTCCCGTCGCGCTTTCAGCTGCTGGCTGCGAGCAATCCCTGCCCCTGCGGCTTTTTGGGCGATCGCGAGGTGCCGTGTCGCTGCTCGGCGGCGATGGTCGAGCGCTATCGGTCTAAACTGCGCGGTCCTTTGGCCGACCGTATCGACATGATGATCGATGTGACCCGTCCCGACCCTCAAGTGATTATCGAGGGTGCGGAGGGCATGTCGTCGGCCGAGTTACGTGACTACGTTGTGCGCGGTCGCGCCTTTCGCGCTTGGCGCGAATCCCGCATGGACGATGCGGATGCCGAGGCCGAGGATGACGAGACACGGTCCATTGACGGCGTCGTTTCGACCTTTGAGCTCGATGATGCGGCGGAGAAGTGTGTGCTCGGCCTGTCGAAGCGCACGCATCTCACAGGGCGTGGCATCGTGCGCCTTGTTCGCATTGCGCGCACGATCGCAGATGTCGCCGAGAGCGAGCAGGTGACGCAGGACCACGTGCTCGAGGCGGCGATGTACCAGGGAAGGAGGGACCAATGATGGCCGAGGGGACCTTCGAGCTGCATCCAGGTGACGCGTTGTATCCCGAGACCGTTTTGGAGCTTTCCGATGTACCCCAGACGCTCTATGTGCGCGGCAACCCCGAAGTGCTTTCGACGCCCGCGCTCTCCATCATCGGCGCGCGCAAAGCCTCGCCGTATGGTCTTGCCGTGGCAGAGCTTGCGGCAAAGGTGGCGATCGAGGCGGGCGTGACGGTAGTTTCGGGCGGCGCGGTCGGTTGTGACCAGGCTTCGGGTTGGGCTGCGGTCAACGCTGGCGGCAAACACGTCGTGGTGCTGGGGACGGGCGCCGACGTGGTCTATCCGCGCTCGAGCGCTGGCCTCATCACGCGCACGCTCGATACGGGTGGCGCGGTCGTGTCGATCTCTCCGTGGGGCATGGGTCCGCGCAAGTTTGCCTTTCCGCGCCGCAATCGCGTGATCGCGGCCCTGTCGCAAGCCCTCTTTGTATCCGAGGCGGGTATGCCTTCCGGGACGTTTTCTACAGCCGAGACTGCTATGGATTTGGGGCGAGAACTTCTTGCTGTGCCGGGGTCGATCCTATCGCCCGAGTCGCGTGGCACGAATTACCTCATTGCGAACGGTGCCTGCTGCATCATCGACGAGGAATCTATCGAGATGGCTATCTCACGCATCTACGGCACCCTGCGCTACTCGCGCCCCGATGCTCCCGGCATTGCCGACCTGGATCAAACACAGCAGACCGTGATGCATGCGCTCATCGCCTCTCCGCTCAAAGTCGACGACATCGCGGCGCTCGTCTCGCTCGATGCCGTCGGCGTACTCAAACTCCTGGGTTCGCTTGAGTTCGAGGGTCTTATCGAGCGCATGATGGATGGAAGGTATGCGCCCTCCAAGTTTGCCCTTCACGCCCAGACACCCTTCGGTCACAATGGAAAACGTGTCAATTAGAAAGGTGTTTGCAGATGCAGTTCGATCAGGTGACAGTTATCGGTGGCGGTCTGGCGGGTTCGGAGTGCGCGATCCAGCTGGCAGATCGCGGGTTTGCCGTAAAGCTGTGCGAGATGCGCCCCCAGGTGAGCTCCCCGGCCCACCATACCGATCACCTGGCAGAGCTCGTCTGCTCCAATTCGTTTAAGTCGACCCGTCCGGATTCCGCGGCTGGTTTGCTGAAGGCCGAGCTTGAGCGCATGGGTTCAGTTCTGCTCGATTGCGCCCATCGCGCGGCTGTTCCCGCCGGTGGCGCCTTGGCAGTCGACCGCGTCAAGTTTTCCGAGCTTGTCGAGGCCGAAGTTGCCGCTCGTCCCAATATCGAGGTCGTGCACGGCGAGGTCACGCAGATTCCCGAGGGCCACGTGGTCATTGCCGCGGGCCCGCTGTGTTCACCTGCGCTGAGCGAAGAGGTCATGAAGCTCGTCGGTGGCGACGCCCTTGCGTTCTTCGATGCCGCGGCGCCGATCGTCGATGCCTCCACGCTCGATATGGACGTGCTGTTCTCGCAGTCGCGCTACGAGGAGCAGGGGAGCGGCGACTATCTCAACGCTCCGCTCAACAAGGAGGAGTACGAGGCCTTTATCGAGGCGCTTACCACGGCCGACCGCGTGGTGCTCAAAGACTTTGAGGGCGGCGATCTGTTCCAGGCCTGCCAGCCCGCCGAGGAAGTTGCGCGTACCGGCAAGGACGCCATTCGCTTTGGCGCCATGAAGCCCGTCGGCCTCACCGACCCGCGTACCGGACGTCGCCCTTGGGCGGCGATTCAGCTGCGTGCCGAGAACAAGGAGAAGACCGCCTATAACCTGGTGGGCTTCCAGACCAACCTGACCTTTGGCGAGCAGAAGCGCGTCTTCCATATGGTGCCGGGCCTGGAGAACGCTGAGTTCTTCCGCTACGGTGTCATGCACCGCAATACCTTTGTCGACGCCCCGCACGTGCTCGATGACACCTTTGCCGTGCCCGGTACCGGCGTGCGCCTGGCCGGTCAGATCACCGGCACCGAGGGGTACATGGAAGCCGTGGCGACAGGTCTGCTCGCGGCGCTCAACACCTATGCCGAGGCTATCGGTGCCGCGGGCGTCGAGTTGCCACGTGTGGGCGCCCTGGGTGCGCTCGTGGGTTATGCGACCGATCCTGCCACCGTGGGCTATCAGCCTATGCATGTCAACTTTGGCCTGGTGCCGCCACTCGAGGATGGTAAGCGCCGCAGCAAGCGCGACCGCTACCAGGCCTATGCGGACCGTGCGCTCGAGGCCCTTGATGCCTATCTGGCCACTCGTCCTGATCTGTTTGGAGGCGACCGGTCATAGCCTTTGACCTGTACGACACCGTCGACTCGTTTATCGCCTATATCTCACGTGTCGAGGGACTTTCTCCCAACACGGTGACGGCCTATGGTTCGAGGCTGGAGCGCTTTGCTGCCTGGTGCGAGCGCGAGGATATAGATGCTTTCGCTGCCGACGTGCGCACCATTCGTCGCTATCTTGCCGAGCTTTCGCGTGAGCAGGTGGCTCCCCGAACGCTTGCGGCGCATCTGTCGGCTATCCGATCGCTCTATCGATGGATGGCTGCCGAGGGGGTCGTGGAGGGCGATGTGGTCTCGGCAATTTCCTCGCCCAAGCTCCCGCGCGATCTACCCGGTGTGCTGACGACCCAACAGGTGGAGGCGCTGCTCAAGACGCCTGATACCTCAACACCCGCGGGACTGCGCGATGCGGCGATGCTCGAGCTGCTCTATGCCTCGGGCGCCCGTATCTCTGAGCTCGCAGCACTCAATGTGGAGTTCATTGCGTGGTCCGAACGCACGCTGCGCCTGTGGGGCAAGGGGAGCAAAGAACGTATCGTCCCTCTGTATCGTCGTGCGCTCGAGGCGACGCGTCTCTATATTGAGGAGGGGAGGCCGGAGTTGCTCGCTCAGGCAAAGCGTCGTGACCCCGTTACCGGGCCGCATCCGCTGCTTATATCGGCGCGCGGTAATCGCATGAGTGCCGCCATGCTCAGGCGGCGGTTTCATACGCTGGCGACGCTCGCCGGCATGCCTGCCGACATCGCCCCGCATGCGATGCGCCATACCTTTGCGACCGACTTGCTCGAGGGCGGTGCGGACCTGCGCTCGGTTCAAGAGCTGCTGGGCCATGCGAGCCTGTCCACGACGCAGATCTACACGCATCTCACACCCGATCGGCTTAAGCGGGCTGTGGCTCAAGCCCATCCCCGCGGCGAATAGTGGCTGGGACGTCCCGCGCCGCACTCAGGTGTGTGGTTTTGATTGCGGGTTGGCAGGAAGAAGCATTCCTGCTATCATTCATCGGGTTGCTTCACGGCAACATGTTTTTATCACACACGCGCGGCTACTTCATACCGTGGTGCCCGGGCTTTGGTAGCACATGTCCGGGTTGGTTTTGGAGGATGACCCCGCGCGGAGGCAAACCACAGGAGGTTTAACATGGCTACCAAGATTAATATCCGCACCCTGCTCGAGGCCGGTTGCCACTTCGGTCACCAGACCCGTCGCTGGAACCCCAAGATGAAGCCGTTCATCTTCGGTGAGCGCAACGGCATCTACATCCTCGACCTTAAGCAGACCATCCTCGACGCCGACCAGGCCTACACTTTCGTCAAGAACGTCGCCAAGGGTGGCAATGTGCTGTTCGTCGGCACCAAGAAGCAGGCTCAGGAGGCCGTCAAGAACGCCGCTGAGCGCGCCAACATGCCTTATATCAACCAGCGTTGGCTCGGCGGTATGCTGACCAACTTCGTCACCATCCGCTCCCGTATCAACCGCATGGAGGAGCTCGAGGCCATGGTCGAGGACGGTCGCATGGCAGTGCTCCCCAAGAAGGAGCAGGCTGTTCTCGGCAAGGAGCTCACCAAGCTCCAGACCAACCTCGGTGGTGCCCGCGACATGAAGGGTCTGCCCCAGGCTCTCTTCGTCATCGACACCAAGCGCGAGGAGAACGCCATCAAGGAGGCTCAGCGCCTGAACATCCCCGTCGTCGCTCTGATCGACACCAACTCCGATCCCGACGAGGTCGAGTACGGCATCCCCTGCAACGATGACGCTATCTCTGCTGTCACCCTTATGTGCGAGCTCATGGCTGACGCCTGCCTCGCTGGCTCCGGCAAGGAGCAGGTCTCCGAGGCCGAGATGGCCGCTGAGCCCAAGGCCGAGTAAATCAGTCTTAGTTAATTCTTTTTCATCTCTTTGAAAGGAACCACAATGGCCCAGATTACCGCCGCTATGGTCAAGCAGCTCCGCGAGATGACCGACTCCCCGATGATGGAGTGCAAGAAGGCTCTCGTCGAGGCTGACGGCGACATGGACGCCGCTGTCGACGTTCTGCGTAAGAACGGCCTTGCCAAGGCTGCCAAGAAGGCTGGCCGTGAGACCAACGAGGGCGCTGTCGCCGCGTACGTCTCCGAGGATGGCAAGACCGGCGCTCTGCTCGAGCTCTCCTGCGAGACCGACTTCGTTGGCTCCAACGCCAAGTTCACCGGCTTTGCTTCCAAGGTCGCTGAGGTTGTCGCTACCACCGAGCCTGCTGACGTCGACGCTCTGCTCGAGAAGCCGATGGGCGAGGAGACCGTTTCCTCCGAGCTCACCGAGATGATTCACATCATGGGCGAGAACATGAAGATCTCCCGCTTCGCTGCCCGCAAGGCCGAGAACGGCGCGCTCGCTTCTTACATCCACATGGGTGGTAAGATCGGCGTCCTCGTCGAGTTCGCCTTCGAGAAGGCCGAGACCGCTCAGGCTGAGTCCTTCAAGACCTTCGCTCACGACGTTGCCCTTCAGGTTGCCGCCGTCGCACCGATTTGCGCCACCCGCGATCAGGTTCCGGCCGAGACCGTCGAGCACGAGAAGCAGATCTACATGGCCCAGGCTGCCGAGTCCGGCAAGCCCGAGGCTATCCAGGAGAAGATGGCTGTTGGTCGTCTGGAGAAGTTCTACAAGCAGTCCGTGCTCACCGAGCAGGAGTTCATCAAGGACAGCTCCCTCACCATCAAGAAGTACGCTGAGCAGGTCTCCAAGGAGCTCGGCGACACCATTACCGTCGTTGCCTTTGACCGTCTGGTCCGTGGCGAGTAAATAAGCTCTTGTAGCTGGTAATGAGCAGGCTGTGGGTTTTACTCACAGCCTGCTTTTTCATGGCTCTTATCAGAGCCTTTGATATCATATTGAGAGTCTAATTAAAGGAGGATCGCTTTGTCCGACATCCGATATAAACGCGTGCTTCTTAAGCTTTCCGGCGAAGCACTGATGGGCGACGGCCAATATGGCATCGACTCCAAGGTTACCGACCATCTTGCCAAGCAGGTCAAGGAGCTGCTCGCCGTTGGCCATGAGGTCGGCGTCGTTGTCGGCGGCGGCAACATTTTTCGCGGCATGGCCGGCGCTGCCGGTGGCATGGAGCGTGCTCAGGCCGACTACATGGGCATGCTGGCAACCGTTATGAACGCGCTCGCCCTGCAGGATGCCTTCGAGCATAACGATGTTCCCTGCCGCGTGATGAGCGCTATCCAGATGAACGAGATCTGCGAGCCCTATATTCGTCGCCGCGCTATCAACCATCTGTCCAAGGGCAACGTCGTCATCTTCGCTGCCGGTTCGGGCAATCCGTACTTTACGACCGACACCGCCGCGGCTCTTCGTGCGTGCGAGATCGGCGCCGAGATTCTGATTAAAGCCACCAAGGTTGACGGCATCTACGACAAGGATCCCGTCAAGTGCGCCGATGCCGTCCGTTTTGACAAGATTACCTATCACGAGGTTCTCGTCCGCGGTCTGCAGGTTATGGATTCCACGGCTACGGCACTGTGCCAGGATAACCGTATGCCGATTTTGGTCCTCAACATCGATGGCGAGGACACCGTCAAGCGCGCGCTTTCGGGTGAGCCCGTCGGCACGCTCGTCTATCAGGAGGATTAAGCATGGCAGAGAACATCACCGCCCACATGGACAAGTCGCTCGAGTCCCTCAAGCATAACTTCTCCAAGGTCCGTACCGGCCGCGCCAACGCCAACATTCTGTCCGACATCACCGTCGATTATTACGGTGTCCCCACGCCGGTCACGCAGGTTGCCGCCGTCAAGACCCCCGAGGCTCACATGCTGCTCATCGAGCCGTGGGACAAGGCGCTCATCAACGCTATCGTCAAGGCCATCGGCGCTTCTGATCTGGGCATTACCCCCAACTCCGATGGCACCGTCGTTCGTCTGCCGTTCCCGGCCCCCACTGAGGAGCGCCGTCGCGAACTCGTCAAGGAGTGCCGCGAGTACGCCGAGCAGGCCAAGGTGTCTATCCGTAACATCCGTCGCGACTTCAATAATAAGCTCGAGCGCGATGAGGAGCTCACCGAGGACGATGTCCGTCGCGAGCAGGCCAAGGTCCAGAAGCACACCGATGAGTATGTCGCCAAGGTCGAGGAGCTTCTGAAGGAAAAAGAAGCCGAGGTCATGGAGATCTAAGGTGCAATACGACGAGCATAAACTGGTCGAGTACTTTGCCGACGCCCCTGCGGGCGTCGGTTTTTCCGACCTTGACCTCAATAACATTCCGCACCATATCTCGTGCATCATGGACGGCAACGGTCGTTGGGCCACGTCGCGTGGTCTTGCACGCACCGAGGGCCACAAGGCGGGTATCGTCTCCCTTCGCGAGATTATTACTGCCTGCGTGCGTCTGGGCGTCGACGTGCTTTCTGCCTATGCGTTTTCGACTGAAAACTGGAATCGCCCGCAGCATGAGGTCAACGTCTTGATGCATCTGTTTGCCAAGACGTTTATCGACGAGCTGCCGCTTCTGAAGCGCGAAAACGTGCGCGTTGTCTTTTTGGGTGACATTTCCGCGCTGCCCAAGAAGACCCGCGACGTTTTTGAACGCGGTCTTGCCGAGTGCGCCGATCATACCGGTATGACGCTGGCGCTTGCCGTCAACTACGGCGCGCGTGCCGAGATTACCCGCGCTGTCCGTCAGATTGCACTCGACGCTGCCGCCGGCAAGATCGATCCTGCCGCAATTGATGACGACATGGTGGCTTCCCACCTCTATACCGCCGGTCTTCCCGATCCTGAGCTTGTGATTCGCACCTCTGGTGAGCTGCGCCTTTCGAACTATCTGCTGTGGCAGGTGGCTTATTCCGAGTTCTACGTCACCGATACCTATTGGCCCGACTTTGATCGTTGGGGCCTTGTCGACGCCATTTTGGCCTATCAGGGCCGTGACCGTAGGTTTGGTGGACTGAGCAAGACCGAGGAGGCTTAATCGTGTCCGATCGTCCCAAGGCATCTGCTCCCAAGACGCCTGCGCGCAAAGCTGCCGCTGCGGGAGCGCCTGCTGCGAAGAGCGGCACCGGTTCATGGCTGGCGGGCTTTATTACCCGTGCCGCCGCCGGTATCGTCTACGCCGTTGTCTTTATCCTGTGCCTGGTTTTGGGTATCGTGCCCACGGCCATCTTTGTTTCTGTCATGAGCGGTCTGTGCTGCTATGAGTTTTTCCGTATGACAAGGCTCGATGGCAAGATGGCTAACGAGCGCATGGGTATCGCTGCCGCCGTACTCTTTCCGCTGTCGGCGTTGGGCGATTCGATGTTGCTGAATGCCCTGCTTTTTGCCCTGATGCTCGCTGTGGGCATTTGGTATGTCTGGTCGCCGCGTACCCGCATCTCTGATGTGGCCGTGACGCTCATGGGTCCCATCTACACTGGCTTTATGCTGTCGGCTATCGTGCTGCTGCGCGATGCCGTGCCCGGTTTTGCCGGTGCCCTGCTTTCAGTGGGCGTTTGCGCGTCCCTTTGGGTCTCCGATTCGTTTGCCTACATCGTGGGCAGCCGTATTGGCAAGCACAAGATGGTTCCCAAGATCTCTCCCAAAAAGAGCTGGGAGGGGTTTGCCGGCGGCATCCTGGGCTCGGTTTTGATTTGGCTCATCCTGTGGGCGACGCACTTCTACAAGCTCAGCCTGCCCTATGCGCTGCTGTGCGGCGTGGTTGTGTCCATTCTGGGCGTTATCGGCGACCTTATCGAGTCGCGTATCAAGCGCGGTGTGGGCGTCAAGGATTCCGGCAACCTTATCCCGGGCCACGGCGGCATGCTCGATCGTAGCGATTCGCTTATCTTCGGCTGCATCACCGCGCAGCTGTTGCTGATGATCGGAGGCGTGCTGTAATGTCCTTCCAGACGACGTATGGCTCCGATGGACGTCTCCGTGTTGCCATCCTGGGCTGTACAGGCTCTATCGGCACCCAGGCGCTCGATGTGTGCCGCCAGCATGCCGATCGCCTGCAGGTGACGGCGCTTTCCGTTAACTCCAGTACCTCTGAGCTCGTTGCCGCTGCCCGTGAGTTCTCGGTTTCGGCGGTTGCCGTGGCCGATGTCGATCATGGCGATGACGCCGTGCTGCAGGAGTTGCCCGAGGGAACGAAGCTCGGCGTTGGCGCGCAGGCGGTTTGCGAGCTCGCGTGTCGCGACGATGTCGACTGCGTGCTTGTCGCTATTGTGGGCGCCGCCGGTCTCGAGGCGAGCCATGCGGCCTTGACCTCGAATAAGCGCCTTGCCCTTGCCAACAAGGAGTCCCTCGTCGTCGGTGGCGACTTGCTTATGCCGTTGGCGCAACCGGGCCAGCTTATTCCAGTCGACTCTGAGCACTCCGCCATTTACCAGTGCTATCTGGGGGAGAACCCGCGCGAGGCTCATTGTATTTGGCTCACCTGCTCGGGCGGTCCGTTCTTTGGCCGCACGCGCGACGAGCTCGGTCGCGTGACGCGTGCCGATGCCCTCGCGCATCCCACGTGGGCCATGGGTGCCAAGATCACCATTGACTCCGCCACCCTCATGAACAAGGGCCTGGAGCGCATTGAGGCCATGCATCTGTTTAACTGCGACCTCGATTTCATTAACGTGGTCGTGCAGCGTCAGTCCAAGATTCACTCTATGGTCGAGTTCGCCGACGGCTCCGTGATGGCGCATCTCGGTGCATCCGACATGCGTATTCCCATCCAGTTCGCGTTCTCGTATCCCGAGCGTTGGGATACCCCGGCGCCTCGTCTCGATTTTCGTGAGCTGGGGCAGCTTACCTTTGATGCTGCCGATATGGACACGTTTCGCTGCCTGGCGCTGGCCGAGCGTGCCGGCAAGACGGGCGGCACCATGCCGTGCGTGCTTAATGCGGCCAACGAGGTCGCGGTCGATGCGTTCCTACACGACGGCTGCAGCTTTACCGATATCGACCGCGTTGTGGAATCCTGCATGGATGCGCATGACACGCAGGCGGTTACTTCGTTTGAGCAGCTTCGCGACATCGATGCCTGGGCGCGCGAAAAGGCCGCGCTGGTGCTCGCCGCAACCCATTCCTAACCATAAGGATTGCTTTTTCGATTTATGGATACTGTTCTGAGCGTTCTCTCATCGGTCTTTTGGGGCCTTCTGATGCTTTCCGTCCTCGTGTTTTTGCACGAGGGCGGCCACTTTTTGGCCGCGCGTGCCTGCGGCGTCCGTGTTACCGAGTTCTTTTTGGGCCTGCCGTGCCGCTTTGACATCCATTACACGTCGCGTCGCATTGGAACCAAGTTTGGCGTGACCCCGCTGCTGCTGGGTGGCTACGCTGCCATCTGCGGTATGGATCCGACCGATGTCTCGTGCGCCGATCGCGTGCTCGCGGCTATCTATCGTCATGGTCGCGTGACCGTGGCCGACCTTGCTGTCGAGCTCGAGCTTTCCGAGGAGGATGTGCTCGAGGCATGCGCCCTTTTGCTGGGCTGGGGCTCCATCGCACCCTGGTATGAGGAAGGGGAGAAGCCCTCGCCGAGCTACTATCCCACCAAATATCAGACGTTGCCGCGAGATACGGCAGGCTATACCACCTTTGATGGTCGCCGTTTCGATCGCGAACATGCGACTGCCGAGGGCGATGTGTGGGAGCTGCCGTGCGGCGAGGCCGAGTTCCTTGAGCAAGAGCGCTCGCACACCTATCTTGGCCAAGGCTTTCTCAAGCGCGCCTTTATGCTGCTTGCGGGCATTCTCGTCAATATCCTGACGGGCTTTTTGCTCCTTATGAGCATTTATTCCATTGCGGGTGTCACCGTACCGATGGACACCAACGTGATCGGTCAGGTTGACGAGGGGTCTATTGCCGCCAAGGCGGGTATCGAGGCCGGTGATGCAATCCTTTCGGTTGACGGTGTCTCATGTTCCACTTGGATGGACGTCTACGATGCCATTGGCAAGGCCGCCGGTAAGGACGATATTGCCATTGAGTATGAGCGCGATGGCAAGCAGTGCTCGACCTCGGTCGCACTCAAAGAGAACGAACGCCTAGGCGTTTATGCCTCTACGCAGGTGGTTCGTTTGGATCCCATCACCTCGGCGCGCCTCTCCTTCTCCTATGTTGCGCAGACGGCTGAGGGCGTGCTACGCCTGCTCCAGCCGCAGCATACGATGGAGATCCTCGATCAATCCTCCTCGATCGTGGGTATTAGCGTCATGTCCTCACAGGCCGCTGCTGCCGGCCCTGCTACGTTCCTTTCGTTTGCCGCCCTCATTTCGTTCTCGCTTGGCTTTATGAACCTGCTGCCCATCCCACCACTCGATGGCGGCAAGCTGGTCATCGAGATCATTCAAAAGATTGCGGGCCGCGAGCTTCCGCTCAAGGTCCAGACGATTGTGAGCTATGTGGGCATCGCGCTCTTCGCGCTGCTGTTTGTCTATATGCTTCGTTCCGACATCCTTCGATTTATTCTGTAGGGGAGTGTTTGGATTGTCTTTATCCCATCCTTTGCCTCGCGAGCTGACGCGTCCCGTGCATGTGGGCGGCGTGCAGATTGGTGGCGGCGCGCCGGTGGTGGTTCAATCCATGACCTGCACCGATACCGCTGATGCTCAGGCAACGCTTGCGCAGGTGTGTGCGTTGGCGCAGGCTGGCTGCGATATCGTGCGCGTGAGTGTGCCCACCGAGGCCGCGCTCGAGGGCTTCCATACCATCTGTGCTGAGTCCCCGGTGCCGATTGTCGCCGATATTCACTTTAACCATAAGCTTGCCATTGGCGCTGTCGAGGCTGGTGCCTCCAAGCTGCGCATCAATCCCGGCAATATCGGCGATTGGGCCAAGGTAGACGCGGTGATCGATGCTGCGGGTGCCGCGGGCTGTGCGATTCGTATCGGCGTTAACGCCGGCTCGCTCGAGCAGGATATCGCCGAGTGCGACGAGCTTACGCAGCCCGAGAAGCTCGTGATGTCGAGCGAGCGCTTTGTGCGGCACTTTGAGGACCGTGGGTTTACCAACATCGTGCTATCCGCCAAGGCCCATAGCGTACAGACGACGCTTGATACTTATCGCGCTCTGTCGCGCGAGATACCGCATGTTCCGCTCCACCTGGGCGTGACGGAGGCGGGGACCAAGCTTCAGGGCACCATCAAGAGCTCTGTAGGCTTGGGTATCTTGCTTTCCGAAGGCATCGGCGACACCATGCGTGTGTCGCTCACGGCCGATCCGGTTGAGGAGCCGCCTGTCGCCTGGGGAATTCTACAGTCGCTGGGCCTGCGTCGCCGTGGTCCTGAGATTGTCTCGTGCCCCACGTGCGCCCGCTGCCAGGTTAACCTCATTCCCATCGCCGAGGAGGTCACCGAGCGGCTTAAGAACTATTCCGCGCCGCTTTCGATTGCCGTCATGGGATGTGCCGTTAATGGCCCCGGTGAGGCTTCTGATGCCGACCTAGGCGTTGCTTGCGGACGTGGTCAGGCCTTGCTCTTTTCGCATGGCCAGATCATTGGTAAAGTAGCTGAGGACCAAATTGTCGACGCGCTTATGGCAGAGGTCGACAAGCTTATTGAGGAGAAATAAATGACCCGAGCAATGTATATGTCTAAGCTCTATGCGCCGACGCTTAAAGAGGATCCGGCGGACGCTGAGCTCGCCAGCCACCGCCTGCTGCTCCGTGCCGGCATGATCCGCAAGGAGGCCGCCGGTCTGTATTCCTACCTGCCGCTCGCATGGCGCTCGATTCGCAAGATTGAGAACATCGTGCGCGACGAGATGGACGCCGCCGGCGCTCAGGAGCTCATGATGCCCATTATGGTCGACGCCGAGCTGTGGCGTGAGTCCGGCCGTATCGATGCCTATGGCAAGGAGCTTGTGCGCTTTGACGACCGTCATGGTCGCGAGTTCGTGCTGGGCCCCACGCACGAGGAGACCGTCACGGCCCTGGTGCGCAACGAGCTGCGCTCCTATAAGCAGCTGCCAGTGAACCTCTATCACATCCAGGATAAGTTCCGCGACGAGTTCCGTCCCCGTTTTGGCCTGATGCGCGGTCGCGAGTTCATCATGAAGGATGCCTACAGCTTCTCCGCCACGCAGGAGAGCTTGCAGGAGGAGTATGACAAGATGAAGCAGGCCTACGCTAACATTTGCGAGCGCTGCTACATCAAGGCCTTGCCCGTCGTTGCCGACTCCGGCGAGATCGGTGGCGATACCTCCGTCGAGTACATGGCTTTGGCCGACGCCGGCGAGGCTTCTCTCGTCTATTGCGATGACTGCGGTTTTGCCGCCGATGATGAGGCTGCAAGCACCAAGGTCGTCGTGACCGAGGGCCCCGGCGACGGTACGCTTACCAAGGTCGAGACTCCGGGCATGGGCACCATTGAGGCCGTTGCTAAGTTCTTTGGGTTCCCCGAGAACGGCACGCGCAAGTCCCTGGCGCTCATCGATGCCGAGGGCAAGCCCGTCGTGGCCATCGTCCCGGGCGATCATGAGCTCAACGACTGCAAGGCCGAGCATGTCTTTGGCAAGGGTTATCGCATGATGACGGACGAGGAGCTCCAGACCTACGGTCTGCACAAGGGCTTTATCGGACCGGTTAACTTGCCCGAGGACATCCGTCTGGTGTGCGACGAGAGCCTGCGCGAGTCCAAGCAGTGGGCCTGCGGTGCCAACGAGGTCGATTATCACTTTACCGGTGCCTGCCCCGAGCGCGACTTTACCGTCGATGAGTGGGCAGATCTGGTCACCGTCGTTGCCGGCGATCCCTGCCCGCACTGCGGCAAGCCGCTCTCTGCTGCTCGCGGCATCGAGGTCTCGCAGGTCTTCCAGCTGGGTACCAAGTATTCCGAGGCCATGGGCGCCACCTTTATGGACGAGGACGGCAAGGAGAAGCCGCTTATTATGGGCTGCTACGGCGTGGGCGTGTCCCGCTCGCTTGCTGCCGTCGTGGAGCAGCACAACGACGAGCACGGTATCGTCTGGCCGGTTTCCGTTGCCCCGTACGAGGTCGCTGTGATTCCGCTCGATCCCAAGAAGGAGGAGTGCGCAACCGTCTGCGACCAAATCGTCGAGGGCTTGTGCGCTGAGGGCATCGAGGTCGTCGTCGACGACCGCGACGAGCGTCCCGGCTTTAAGTTTGCCGATAACGACCTTATGGGATTCCCGTATCAGGTGGTGCTTGGCAAGCGTGGCCTTAAGAATGGCACCGTTGAGCTCAAGGACCGTGCCACGGGCGAGCGCGAGGACGTGGCGATTGACGAGGTCGTCGCCAAGGTTGCCGAGCTTGTTAAGGCGGCCCGCCGTTAATCGACGTTTCTGCTATTAGATGTAATTGCGGGACTGCTCCGTATCTCTCTTAGGAAGAGATGCGGAGCAGTCTATTTTGTTGCGTGAATAAACTCGATGGGTAAAGGAAAACCCCACAGCCCATATGAGCTGCGGGGTTTTCTTGTGCCTCCGATGCGAAATAAATCGCTCAGATATTACTGATAATCGACGACGTCGATCCAGTTCTTCAGGAACTCATCGTTCACGTTGCGCTTACGAGCGAGCTCGGAAGCGGCGACGATGCTCGTCCACTGACGCACGACCTGCATGGGCATGTCGGCGCGGTCGCAGTAGAGCTCCAGGTAGGCCTCAGCCTGATCCTTGCTGTTGAGGGCGAAGAGCAGGTAGGTGGTGGCAACGTCGGCAGCAGGGGAGCCCTGGGTGGCGTGTGCCCAGTCGCACACATAGAGCTGGCCGTCGTCGCCGACGATGACGTTGGAGGGGTTGAAGTCGCCGTGGCAGACCTTGAACTCCTTGGTCATGCCGTCCAGACGCTCCTGAAGGTTGTAGCGCGTGGTGGCATTGAGCTGATCAAGGCTGTCGATCATGCGGGCGAACTTGTCGCGCTGACGGTTGAGCAGCGGGGAGGTGTAGCCGTGGATCTCGATTTGGAGGTCGACGAACATCTCGAGGTACTCACCAAAGCGCTGGGGCTCGGCAGTCATCTTCTCGGCAAGGGTGGTGCCCGGAACCTTCTCGGTCACGAGCGCCCAGCCGTTGGCGTTCTCGAGCTGGGAAACCTCGAGAGCCTTGGGGCTGCGGATGCCGCACTCATTGATGCGGGCAAGATTCAAAGCCTCGTTGAACACGTCGGAGACAGGCTTGGTCTCGTTAAAGACCTTGACGATCTTGTCGCCCAGGTCGTAAACGACCTTGTTGCCACGGCGGACGAGCTCGGTCTTGGAATCGGGTAGCAGCATGGTTGCATCCTTTCAACGATGCGATAGAAGCGACGGCGGGGGTGTGTGAAACACCCGTGCACCCCCGCCGTTAAAAACCGTGCTAAAACTAGCAGACGGCGTAGTCCTGAGGCTCGCGGCCGTAGTAGGCGTCCAGGTAGAGCTCCTTGATCTCGCTCATGAGCGGGTAGCGCGGGTTGGCGCCGGTGCACTGGTCGTTGAATGCCTGCTCGGTCATCTCGTCGAGGGTGTCGAGGAAGTACTGCTCGTCAACACCGTAGTCGGCGATGGTCTTCTTGACGCCGATGAAGTCCTTGAGCTCCTCGAGCTTCGTGATGAAGTTCTCGAAGACTTCCTTGTCGTCCTTGCCCTCGATACCGCAGTACTTGGCCATCTCGGCGTAGTTGTGCAGCGCGTTGGGGTAAGGATACTGGGAGAAGGTACCCATCTTGACGGGGGCCTCGGCGGCGTTGTAGCGCATGACGCGGGTCAGGATGACGGCGTTTGCGAGGCCGTGGGGCAGGTGATGGAATGCGCCGAGCTTGTGGGCCATGGAGTGGTTGAGGCCCAGGAAGGCGTTGGCGAAGGCCATACCGGCCATGCAGGAGGCGTTGTGCATCTCCTCGCGGGCATGCGGGTCCTTGGCGCCGTTCGTGAAGCTGGAGGGCAGGTTCTCAAAGACGAGCTTAGCAGCGCGCTCGGAAAGGCCCTTGGTGTAGTCGGAAGCCATGATGGAGACGTAGGACTCGATGGCGTGGGTCATGACGTCGATGCCGGAGGCAGCGGTCAGGCCGCGCGGGGCGGTCATGCAGTTGTCGGCGTCGACGATAGCCATGTTGGGGAGCAGCGCGTAGTCGGCGAGCGGCCACTTGATGCCGGTCTCCTTGTCGGTGATGATGGCGAACGGCGTGCACTCGGAGCCGGTACCCGAGGAGGTCGGGACGGCGACGAAGTAGGCCTTCTTGCCCATCTCGGGGAAGGTGAAGATACGCTTGCGGATGTCCATGAAGTCCATGGCCATGTCCTCAAACTTGCACTCGGGGTGCTCGTACATCATCCACATGATCTTGCCGGCGTCCATAGCGGAGCCACCGCCGACGGCGATGATGACGTCCGGCTCAAAGAGAGCCATCTGCTTGGCACCACGACGTGCGCACTGCAGCGACGGATCGGGCTCGACGTCGTAGAAGCAGTCGTGGGCGATGCCCATCTCGTCGAGCTTGGCCTCGATGGCGCGGGTGTTGCCATTCTTGAAGAGGAACTGGTCGGTGACGATGAAGGCGCGCTTCTTGCCCATGACGTTGCCCAGCTCGTCGAGGGCGACGGGCGTGGAACCCTTCTTGAAGTAGACCTTCTCGGGAGCGCGGAACCACAGCATATTCTCACGGCGCTCGGCCACAGTCTTAACGTTGATCAAGTGCTTCACCCCAACGTTCTCGGAGACGGAGTTGCCGCCCCAGGAGCCGCAGCCCAGGGTCAGAGACGGCTTCATGCCAAAGTTGTACAGGTCACCGATGCCGCCGTGCGAGGACGGGGTGTTGATGACGATACGGCAGGCCTTCATGACGTGCTCGAACAGGCTGATCTTCTCGGCCTGGGCGGGGTGCACGTACAGAGAGGCGGTGTGGCCCGGGCCACCGGCAAGCACCAGGTGCTCGGCCTTGTCGACGGCCTCCTGGAAGTCCTTGGCGTGGTACATGGCCAGGACCGGGGAGAGCTTCTCGTGGGAGAACTCCTCCTTGGCGGGGTCGGTGGAGGTGACCTCGGCGATCAGGATCTTGGTCTTGGCGGGAACCTCGATGCCGGCGAGCTCGGCGATCTTGGCAGCGGCCATGCCGGGGATGCGGTGATCGAGAGCGCCGTTCTTGAACATGGCGGCACGCAGGGCCTCCATCTCGGCACCCTGCTTGACGAAGTAGCAGCCGCGCTTCTGGAACTCGGCCTTGACCTGGTCATAGATGGTGTCGATGACGGTCACGGACTGCTCGGAGGCGCAGATCATGCCGTTGTCGAAGGTCTTGGAGTGGATGATGGAGTTGACGGCGAGCAGCACGTCGGCGGTGTCGTCGATGACGACCGGGGTGTTACCGGCGCCAACGCCCAGGGCGGGCTTGCCCGAGGAGTAAGCGGCCTTGACCATGCCCGGGCCACCGGTGGCGAGGATGATGTCGACGTCGCGCATGACCATGTTGGTCAGCTCGATGGAGGGGACATCGACCCAGCCGATGATGCCCTCGGGGGCGCCGGCCTTGACGGCGGCGTCAAGCACGAGCTTGGCGGCGGCGATGGTGCACTTGGCGGCAGCCGGGTGCGGGGAGATGATGATGGCGTTGCGGGTCTTCAGGCAGATCAGCGTCTTGAAGATCGCGGTGGAGGTGGGGTTGGTCGTCGGGATGACGGCGCCCACGATGCCGATGGGCTCGGCGATCTTGGTGATGCCGTAAGCCTCGTCGCGCTCCAGGACACCACAGGTCTTGGTGTTCTTGTAAGCGTTGTAGATGTACTCTGCGGCGTAGTGGTTCTTGATGACCTTGTCCTCAAGAACGCCGCGGCCGGTCTCCTCGATGGCCATCTTCGCCAACGGGATACGAGCCTTGTTGGCGAAGATGGCGGCCTCATAGAAGATCTTGTCGACCTGCTCCTGCGTGTACGTAGCAAAAAGCGCCTGGGCCTCTCGCATCTGAGCGAGCTTAGCCTCAAGCGCCTCTACGTTGTCCACAATTGCGGGAGTAGTGTTTTCCGGTGACTTTTTCACCATTTGTGTCTCCTTGCGATCGGAGATTTACCCTACGCCTTGCATGATAGCAAGAAATTATTCGGCGAACGGTAAGATTCCCGTAAAAGGCACACTAAAACGCTTCAATAAACTGAAACGCTTTAACTAAAACTATCTGCCTGCTGCATCGCCCCGCTCATTGGGGACAGACTTACATGAGAATTTCAATCGGAAAACGGGAAGAACGGGGCATCTTCTTGACAATTGCTATTCGCGGGTCGCGGTTGAGTCAGACACGCAGGCGGTGCAGCTGCTCGACTATATTCGTCTCAATCTCGTGAAAGGTGCGCTTGGCTCAATCGAGGCGTACCGCTGGTCAAGCTACAGGGCATACCAGCTGGGTTACGATCCCTTTGACATCTGCAAACACTCATGTAAGTCTGTCCCCAATGAGTGCAAAAAGGCGCCCTCCGTAGGGGAGGACGCCTTTGGTAAGTTCTATATGAACGCGAGGTCTTTGACCCGGAGAGTCCGAGGTACTTGTTGGTAAGACCTTATTTAGGAGCGCGCAACCTTGCCAGACTTGAGGCAGGTGGAGCAAACGTTCATCTTGCGACGGTGACCATCGACGACAACGTAGACGCGCTGGATGTTGGGGCGGAACTTACGGTTGGTGACGCGGTGAGAGTGGCTGATGGAGCGACCGGCAACGGGGTGCTTACCGCAAACTTCGCAAACTTTGGACATAACTGACCCTCCTTGGGCGACAAACGAACATGTCGCGTTAACAAACAAGCCTGAACTATAGCACAGAAGCATGTCTCTGTGCGCAATCTACACAGAGATATTTCTCTTTTGGCGATAGTGCCCACGCTACGGC
>CATYZI010000009.1 GCA_958415625.1 uncultured Collinsella sp.
CCGTACATGTACGGATGAATGTGGGGAGTGTTCGGATGAAGTTGATAATCAAGGTGTCCCTTTGTCCCAGCCTGAAGCGACATTGCCGATTGTCCAAAATGTCATTCGTGGGTAGAATAGTGTCGACGGCAGCCCAAGTTCTGGAAAGCTGGGCAGCGCCGTTGCTTGTTTTAGGGGGTCAACGCCTTAGCGGCGGCGACCCCTTCTGTTACGCTTCGAGCGTTGCTTGAGTGCCTCGGAAAGTCCGATAAGCGTCGTAAGAAGCGAGACCAATGCGGTCAGGAGCCTCACGAAATCAATCAAATCGGTCATGGGCATCACCTCCCATCAGATGGAGGGCGCTGCCCGGCACATGGAACTGCCGTCAACGATACCGATTCTATCAAAGCGCAGTTAAATATGCGAATATATGTTCGTGTTTAAAGAAGCTAGTTCCCACTGTGACAAAGGGACAGTCCCTTTGTCACATTATTCGATGACGGTGCAGGAGTTCTGCTTGCGCATGGTGGCGAGCATGTGTTTGGGGACGGCGTGGACCATGCAGTTGCCGATAGTTGCGCTCGCGGCGGCCTTAGCTGCATCGCTTGCGTTTTTGGTCGCGTAGCTGTGGCGGAAACGCTTGAGCATGGCGATGTCGTTGCCGCCGTCGCCGTAGACCGCGACCTCGTCCTCGGCAATACCGTAGTAGCCCGCCAGCCAGGCCACGCTCTCGCCCTTGTTGCATGCCGCGTCCGTGATCTCGAACATCACCGGATCGAACGGCGCGTTGACCACGCGGTCCGAGCGCTCGGCCAGATACGCCTTAAGGTCGCGCTCCAGCTCGGGCGAGGTCACGCGACAGTTGATCTTGCACACATCGTGGCGCAGGATGTCACCGATCGACTGGTCGAAGTACTGTTCCTCGTGGTACCCGCCACGCGCACGCATGCCGCGCATCACGATGCGCTTGATAGGGCTGTCCTTTTTAAAGCCCGCCTGATGCATCTCGAACGATCCGCTCGAGAACATGCCATCGGGCGTGGAACAATCAAAGCAAATGTCCGGGAACGCCTTGAGCAGTTCCTCAGTGACCTGCGGATCGATGGTCCAAGTCTTGAGCACCTCGCCGTGGCTGTCGCGCACGATGGACCCGTTGGAGCAGCAGGCGTCAAGCGCCAGGCCCGTAAAGCCATGCTCGCCGATTGGCAACGTCGAGCGCCCGGTCGCGGGAACCACATGCAGGCCAGCCTCGGTCAGCTCGCGAATGGCACGGCGGATGGTCCCATCCGCCTCATGCAGGGCGTTCAGCAGCGTTCCGTCTAAGTCACTCGCGAACATCTTGATCATGGACATGCCTCTCCTTCGTCTGCCCGATATTGTAGACGAAGGAGAGGCATGTCCAAACAATGCCGTCCCGGCGCGGCGTACCACCGCCTTCACAAATTCACGGTGCCCCAGCGCGTTAAGACAATCGCCGCAATCGATTTTTCAGCCGATAAAACAGAGCCGTCGTCAACGTCAGCACCGCCAACATGGCTGCGAATACAATCGCCGGTGTCCATCGATCATATGCAACCCCGTACGTCAATTGGCCGATAGGTATTGCGCAGGAAAGGACCATGTAAACGACCGAAAGCACTTTTCCGCAGAGCTCAGTCGGCGCTGCCCGCTGAACAAACGCGATAATTTCAACCGACGCAATGCTCGCCCACACCATGACCCATGCCGAACCAACCACAAACACGGTGAGCATGCATGCATCTGCGCCGAACAGTAGCGTGACAATGATCGGTGCGACTCCAAAACAGATCATCGCAACATATCGACATATGCCATTGAAAGAAAAACGATGCGGCCAAATGCCGACCAAGCCACTGCCGGCAAGACCACCCAAGCCCATAGCCACCTCAACTATCCCAACGCAGGACGATTGCATGCCGAGATGCTTTGTAACAATAATGGGAGCGCCAATCATTAGCCCAACCAACGCAAGGTTCAAAACTGCCGCAAGCAAAATCACAGCGACCAATAATGCATTTTGCAACAGATACCGAATCGACTCCCGAAAATCGTTTCGGCATGTCGTACGAGTCGCGCCGTCTCCCATCGTTTCAAATGAGGCATTTTGCTTGAGCGCGCCCCCAAACAAGAGAGCTGAAATCGCAAACGCCACCGACGCGGTTGTGCAAAGAGCATCGATGCCAAAGTACCCATAGACTGCCGTCCCGACCACAGGGCCCAAGATATTGCTCACCATGGTCATCTGCGAAACCAATGCAGTGGCCCGCTCAACCTTCTCTTCACCCGCCATGCGCACCGTCTCAATTTGGAGCATTGGCTTCAGCAGCGATTGAGAACCATATTGAACACAAAGTATCGCTACTACGACGACCGCAAGAGGCAATGAGTGCTTCATGGGGATAGACAGCAGTGATGCAGTCATCAGAGCAATGCCGAGGGACACGAGGACCTCGCGATGTCTTCCCCTATCCGCCAAGATTCCGCCAACCGGAGTTGCAAGTACGCCGGGTATGAACGCTATCGCCGCGACGACGCCATATAACGTTGACGATCCACTGCGATCGAACAAGTAAAGTGGATACGCAAAGCACAGCGCCGACAGCATCGAATACGTGCACAGCTGCGCAACCAGAAGTTCCGCGAGCCTGATTGACCGCACTGTTTTTGATTTCAACGAGACACCGACGTCTCTCAGCCCAGCCATAAGCCCACCCCCTATACATACCACTAGTATGTATTTAATGACTTGGAAAGGGCAGCCGTGGCTACCCTCACAAATCAATTACATACCGTTGGTATCTATATTACCACCCGGCGCGGTCCCATACGCCCCAAATCTGCGCCGTTGTCTGAAGCACTTCATTACCCAAATCGAGCCCCACCGCGGCAGCCATCTGCGCCAAACATTGTGCGCGAGCGAGCATTCGCTCCTTGGGCTCGAGCGGACGGAACAATGGCAGCAGCCAAAGATTCGCCAACAACGATACGGCCTCCGCCGCTTCGCGCGGGCATTCGCACGCAATGGAGCCGTCGGCGATGCCCTCCTCGATCACTGGCAAGAGACAGCCATCGGCCGACTCGTCAAATGAGCCCTGGTACTGCATCGCCAGTAGGCGCGAGCTTTTTACCGGATCTGCTGCAGGACGCATACGTGCCCATAGCTCAATTTGTGGAATAACGGACTCGGGAGCGTACAGTCGCTTGAGCTTTTGGGCTCCGGTCATATTACCGACGCCAAGCATCGAGCGGCGGTGCTCAACAATCGGAGTCATCGCCCGATCAAACGCGGCGTTGAAAATCTCTTCTTTGCTCTTGAAGTGATGATAGACAGCGCCCTTGGTCATGCCGTCGAGACGGTCAACGATATCTTGAATACTCGTCCCCTCATAACCCTGTGCGCAGAATAGCTCCAGTGCCGCGTCGAGAATCTTCGCGACCGTCTCCTCGGGATATTTATTGCGACCCATAATCCGCCCATCCGCAACGCAAGCCTTGTGCCTCATTGCAGCATTTTAACGTTGCGGATGGCAGACGGTCGATTCTACACCGCGGCGGGGCCATGTTCGCCGGTGCGAATGCGGATGACTTCCTCGACCGGCTCGACCCAGATCTTGCCGTCGCCGACGGCGCCGGTGCGGGCGGCATTGCAGATGATGTCGACAATTCCGTCGACATGTTCATCGGCGCAGATGAGGGTGAACTGCACCTTAGGGATCGTGTTGACAAGCAACTCGTTGCCGCGCACGTATTCCTTCCAGCCATGCTGCGCGCCGCAGCCCTGCACCTGGTTGATGGTCATGCCGCGAACATCGGCAGCAAACAGCGCATCTTTAAGAACCTCAAGCTTCTCCTGGCGCACGATAGCCGTAATTTTCTTCATAGTGAATTCCTCTCTTCAATAAAAGAAATGAATTGTCCTTCACATGGCACGGGTTTTCCAGGTGCCGCAAACCAACCTCAGAGATCAATAAGTTCAACTGACTGGTCTTAGCAGGTTTCCCAAGTGCCGCAGATTGCCGTGAAAGAGGAGCGAAGCGTACTTAAGTACGTGAGCGACGATTGAACGGCAAGGTGCGGTGCTTGGGGAAGCTGCTAATCGAGTCCGGAGAAAGAAGGATAGGCGCTCTCGCCGTGCTGACTGGCATCCAGGCCCAGTGCCTCGTCGGCCTCGTCCACGCGCAGGCTACCGTGGAACAGCGCCTTGACCACCGCGGCGATCACCAAGTCGAGCATCAGCACAATAACGACCGTCACCACAATGCCCAGAACCTGCGAGACAAGCAGCGACACGTCGCCCGTGTAGAACAGGCCGCCCTTACCGGTCCACGAGAGCTCCGGCACGCAGAACAGGCCCGTGAGCACACCGCCCAAGATGCCGCCGATACCGTGGCAACCGAACGCGTCGAGCGCATCGTCGTAGCCGAACTTGGTCTTAAGATGGCTGATGGCCAGATAGCAGACGGGCGATACGATCAGGCCCATGACCAGCGCCGCCCACGGCTCGACAAAGCCCGCACCCGGCGTAACCACCACAAGGCCCGCAACCAAACCGGTGCTAGCACCCACCAGCGTGGGACGACCGGTGTGCACGCGCTCGACGACAAGCCACGAGACCATGCCCGCCGCGCTGGCCGTCACGGTGTTGAGGATGGCGAGTGCCGCCACGGCGTCGGCCTTAAACTCGCTGCCGCCGTTAAAGCCAAACCAACCAAACCAAAGCAGGCCGGCGCCCAGCGCCACAAACGGCACGTTATGCGGACGGTAGCTCATCATGCCAAAGCCGCGACGACGGCCGAGCATTAAGCAGAGAATCAGGCCCGTGAGACCGGACGAAATGTGTACCACGTCGCCGCCGGCAAAGTCGAGCGCGCCGATGATGTCGCCGATAAAGGAACCATCGCCGCCCCAAACCATGTGGGCGAGCGGCGCATAGACCACGAGCAGCCAAATGCCCAGGAAGGCCGTCATGGCACCAAACTTAACGCGGCCTGCCAGACTGCCCGTAACGATAGCGGCGGTGATCATGGCAAACGCCATCTGGAAGGCGATGTTGATGATCTGAGGGTAGACGGCACCATCCGCAGCATTGCCCTCGGCCGCCTGCAGCACCTGGTTGAGCACCGGCAGGCACAGCAACTGGTCAAAGCCGCCAATAAACGGGCTAGAACCGTCGCCACCGTAGGCCAGCGACCAGCCGGCAACAATCCACAGCACACCAACCAGGCCAATGGCGCCAAAGCACATAAGCATGGTGTTGATGACATTTTTGCGCCTGGACAGGCCGCCATAGAAAAACGCCAGACCCGGTGTCATTAAAAACACGAGCATGGTGCAGATGAGCATAAACGTTGTCGATCCCGTATCGTACATTCGCTCCCCCTTGGTCGCATGAACGTTGTCGGCGCCCATCATGCGGCCGAGGGGCAACTGGTGTAGACCAGATACGGCGTTGTTAAACGCTGCGTTGTCGAATGGAAACGGCACCGCAATCTTGGAAACGGCGCGGCAACGGACGCGAAACGAACGGGAAACGTGCGAACGAGAAGGGCGCGCTTGGCTCCGCTCTGGCTAGCGCCGGAACAGCTCGCGGGCTCGGTCGCGGAGGTCGGTAGCTCGGATGACGCCCTCGTAACGATTGATGCGCAGACGCGGGAAGGCGTTAAAGAAGCGTAGGTCGCGGCGGCTGAGTGACACGCTCGGCACCGGACGGCTCATGCGCTTGCCGGCAAGGCGACGACCGAGCGACGGACGCGGCATGCTCGGCGCGGCATCGGCCACGCGACGGGCAGCGAGCGCCAGGCCGCGAGCACCATCCGAAATAAACGTCGGCATCGAAGTCTTCTCGCGCAGGGCATCGAGCGCGGCGTCGCCCAGCTCGGCCAGCCAAGCGTTAACGGCGCGACCGCGGATATGCGTCTGCGCCACCGAGTCAATCGCCGAATCGGGAATACGTTCGAGCATAGAGTCGGAGGCGTCGGCAAGCGACTCATTGATGCGGTCGGCAAGGTCGGCACGCACGCGCTCAAGCTGATCGGACAGACGCCGCCAGCTCGCCAACGAGCACACCGCATCGACCATCATCGCGACCGCGACGATAAAGGCGGACAGCCGCACAATCAGCACCGGCAGATGGCCAAGCAGCCCAAGCAATGCCGGCTCCACTAAACGGCAAATACACAACGCACCCAAGCCAAACGCGCAGGCCCAGTACAGGCAGATGCGTCCGTGCAGGTTAAACGGCAGATGCGAGTAATCCCAAAACCGGGCACCCGTCGTTTTTTCCAACAGCACGCCCACGCTATATTCGATCAGGCTGCATACGAGCGCGGCAGCGACAAACTGGCTCGAGGCGTCTGGGATTCCACGCAGCAGCAGCCAGCACGCGATGCCGCCCGCACCGTAGATGGGACAACACGGCCCTAGCAAAAAGCCGCTGTTGGCAAAGCGTCCGTGGTTGAGCATGGCGCAGACTGTCGACTCCCATACCCAGCCGCAAAAACCGTAGAAGGCAAACGAGAGTACCAGCGCCGAGAGCGGACAGGCGGCAAGCGTCGCGCCGTCAAATGCCATGTCGATCGCGGTTCCCACCGTCTACTCACTCCTCTTTTCGTTCGATTCTTTGCTCGAGCCGTCACTCGGGCCCTCGTTCAAATCGTTCGCGCCGCCTTTGCGCGGCAGACGGCCGGCAATCGTCTCGCGCAGTGCGCACCATTTATCCGCCAGGCACACAATCCATGCCTCACGACACGTCGGCGGCACCGGTACCAGCGGAAACATATGCCGTACGATAATATTCCGCTCGCGCGGCGTCAGCTCAAAATCTTCCTCCGCACGCGCCAAGGCAAAAAACGGGTGGCGAAAGCCATGCAGCCGATGGCTTGGGTCGGGATCGTGCCAGTCATAGAGAAAGTAATCGTGCAGCAGGGCCCCGCGCAGCAGCGATAAGCGGTCGACGGAGATACCGACGCGGCCCAGGCGCTCGGCAAAGGACAGACTTGCCCGCGCTACCGAGGTCACATGTGTATAGACCGTCACATCGCCATGTTGGATAAACTCATGCATCAGGTCCAAGCGGCCCGCCTGGGCAAGCTGACGGGCGGCATCGTCGACCTCGCGCGCGATTTTCTCGGCACGAACGGTATCGGACATGCGGCCTCCTTCCGGCGGCGCTCGGCGGCAAGCCGCAGCCTGCACGCAATGAATAAAATCATCATCGAATTTACCAGTATGGCATCGGACAAAACGTTTTGCCCCACCAGTTGGCGAATTACCGCGCCGCCGTCACATATCAAACGCCAAAATGTGCGAGACTGTCTTGTGCAATTGTGCCGGCCGAGGGAGTGCCGGCGCACGATTCGCATGGAGTAACCCACAACGATGCTGCTTACGCAAACGACAACGCCCGAGGACGTCAAGGCTCTCGATCGCGCCGAGCTTCCGCTGCTCTGCGGCGAGATCCGCCACGCCATCCTCGAAAGCTCCGCCGCCGTCGGCGGGCACGTTGCCCCCAACCTGGGCGTCGTTGAGCTTACGGTTGCGCTCCATCGCGTGTTTAACTCCCCCACCGACAAAATTGTCTTTGACGTGTCGCACCAGACCTATGCCCACAAGGCGCTGACTGGGCGCGCGTACACTTATATCGACCCGGCACGCTACGGCGAGGCCTCTGGCTTTGCCAATCCCGACGAGTCCGAACACGACCTGTTCGCCATGGGCCACACCTCCACATCGGTGAGCCTGGGCTGCGGCTTGGCACACGCCCGCGATCTGGCGGGCGACAGCTACAACGTCATTACCATCATTGGCGACGGTTCGCTTTCGGGCGGTCTGGCGTTTGAGGGCTTTAACAATGCCGCCGAGCTCGACAGCAACCTGATCATCATCGTCAATGACAACGACCAGTCCATCGCCGAAAACCACGGTGGCCTGTATCGCAATCTGGCCGAGCTGCGCGCCAGCAACGGCACCTGCGAGCGCAACGTTTTCCGCGCGATGGGGCTCGACTACCGCTATCTGGACGCCGGTAACGATGTGTTGGCCCTGGTCGACGCGCTGCAGGAACTGCGCAATATCGATCATCCCATCGTGCTGCACGTCTCCACCGCCAAGGGCAAGGGCTTTGAGCCGGCCCAGAGCGACCCCGAGCGCTGGCACCACGTGGGTCCGTTTGACATGGCGACTGGGCGCAAGCTCTGCCCGGGCCATCCGAGCGAGCCTGCGCCGCGCACCTATGCCGACATTACGGGCGAGGCGCTCAGCGCCGCCATCGAGCACGATCCGCAGGTCGTGGGCATCACGGCCGCCACGCCCTACATCATGGGCTTTACACCCGAGCTTCGCGCTGCCGCCGGCAAACAGTTCGTCGATGTGGGCATTGCCGAGGAGCACGCCGTGACCTTTGCCACCGCGCTTGCGCGCTCGGGCGCCAAGCCGGTCTTTGGCGTGTACGGTACGTTCTTGCAGCGTGCCTATGACGAGCTGTGGCACGACCTGTGCCTCAACGATGCCCCGGCGACGATCCTTGTATTTGGCGCATCAATCTTTGGCACTACGTCCGAGACGCACCTTTCGTTCTTTGATATTTCCATGCTGGGCGGTCTTCCCAACATGCACTACCTGGCGCCGGCCTGCATGGAGGAATATCTGTCCATGCTAAGCTGGTCGCTCGACCACCGCGAGCATCCCGTGGCGATTCGTGTGCCTGGTATTGGCCTGGTAAGCCGTCCCGATCTGGCGCCCGCCGAAGACGCCGACTACAGCGCCGTTCGCTACAACGTGCTGAGCCAGGGTCGCGACGTTGCTGTGCTCGCGCTTGGCGACTTCTTTGAGCTGGGCGAGCGCGTGGCAAATCGCTTGGCTGCCGAGTACGGCATCGAGGCCACGCTCGTCAACCCGCGCTTTGCAACCGAGCTCGACCGCGAGTTCCTCGACAGCCTTGCCGCCGAACATCGCGTTGTCGTCACTCTCGAGGACGGCATCTTGGACGGCGGCTGGGGCGAGCGTGTCGCGTGCTACTTGGCCTGCACGCCCGTGCGCACGCGCACCTTCGGCATCGCCAAGGGCTTCCCCGACCGTTACGACCCCAACGAGCTGCTCGCTCAGAACGGCATGACGGTCGAGAACATGGCTGCCGAAGCCGTAAGGCTACTCAACGAGTAAAAAACCTCCGCAAGGGAAGCACCCCTGCGGAGGTTTTTATTTTCGCGACGCGATTATCTCAATCTGTAACATCTATGGCCCGAATTCTCGTCTACCTGTTACAGATTGAGACAAACCGTCTTTGCCCCTGACCTTTGTCTCAATCTGTAACAGAAAGGGAGCTTTTGTCCGCCTAACTGTTACAGATCGAGACATTCGAATCCCCCTAAGGAGATGATCTCGATCTGTAACAGTTACTCGGCAAAAATGGCTGCAGATGTTACAGATCGAGACAAAACAGCAAGGCATGCCGCTGCATCGGCCAGAACCACCACAAAGGTGCCTGTCCCTTTTTGGTAGGTTGAATAACCCATAAGGTAAGTATGTTTCTGAGTTATTTCGTGTTGACCCATTTGAGCGGGATGGGGTATAACTCTACTCAACCGCTAGGGATTTTATTGAGAAAGGTGTTCTACCATGAGCAAGAACCTCTCCCAGCAGGTCGTTCTCGACCGCCGCGGCTTCGTTGCCGCCACCTTCGCAACCGTCGCCGGCCTTGGTCTTGCCGGCTGCTCTGACACCAGCGCCGAGACCGACAAGGGTTCCGCCACCGGCTCCTCCAAGAGCTCCGAAGATACCGAGGCTTCCACCACGCTCGACGCCAAGGCATTCGACAAGCTCGTCGACAACGGCCCCAAGGCCGATGACGACGCCATCGCTGCCAGCACCTGGGCGACGGCCGTCAAGGACGCCGGCATCTTTAAGATCGGTGGCGTTCAGACCTCCACGCTCTTCTCCCTCCTCAACGAGAAAGACGGTCAGACCCGCGGCTTCGACGCCGGTATCGCACAGCTTCTGTCCAACTACATTCTGGGCGAGAACAAGGTCGAGATCACCCAGGTGACCTCGGACACGCGCGAGTCCGTCCTGCAGAACGGCCAGGTCGACGCCGTCTTTGCCACCTACACCATCACTGACGAGCGCAAGAAGCTCGTCTCCTTCGCCGGCCCCTACTACTACACCCAGCAGGCCATCCTGGTGCTCGCCGACAACGACGACATCAAGAGCGTCGACGACCTGGCCGACAAGAACGTCGCCGTCCAGTCCGGCTCCAACGGCCCCGCCATCCTGGAGGAGTTCGCCCCCAAGGCTAGCCAGCAGGAGTTCAAGACCGACGAGGAGGCCCGCCAGGCACTCCAGCAGGGCCGCGTTGACGCCTACGTCATCGATAACAACATGCAGCAGAGCGCCCTGGTCCGCGAGCCCGGTAAGTACAAGATCGCCGGCAAGCCCTTCGGCAGCAAGGAGCCCTATGGTATCGGCCTGCCGCTCGATTCCGACGGCGTCGCCTTTGTCAACGACTTCCTTAAGAAGATCGAGGACGACGGCACCTGGACCGAGCTGTGGCAGATCTGCATCGGTGACCGTACGGGCGACACCAATGTTCCCGAGCTGCCCGAGATCGGCGCCTAGGCAGCGAGCCTGGTAACGACCGCAACGAAACCATACGGAAACGCATGATGCGCTTTATTGCGGTAAACTGTTTCCTCACTGAGTTGTCGGGGCTTCCGTACACACGGGAGCCCCTTTCCTTACCGGCGGGAGGTCCGCATGAGTCTCTCCGAGCTCTGGTCGCTCTATGGCCAGAACTATATCGACGCGCTGCTAGCAACCTGGGGCATGACGCTTGAGTCGTTTGTCATCGCCATGGTGCTGGCCGTAGCCGTCACCGTGATGCGCGTGTCGCCGCTCAAGCCGCTGCGCGTCTTTGGCGACCTGTATGTTCAGGTCTTCCGTAACATCCCCGGCATCGCGCTGCTCATCATCGTCGTCTATGCGCTGCCGCCGCTTAAGGTCGTTCTGCCCTACCGCACCTGCGTTATCGTCGCCACGGTCCTTTTGGGCTCGGCCTTTGGCTCCGAGAACTTTATGAGCGGCATCAACACCGTCGGCGTCGGCCAGGTGGAAGCCGCCCGCTCGCTCGGCATGAGCTTCAGCCGCATCCTCGCCAAGATCGTGATTCCGCAGGCACTGCGCTCGAGCGTGCTGCCCATGACCAACCTCTTTATCGCCGTCATGCTCACCACCGCGCTCGGTAGCCAGGTGCCGCTTAAACCGCAGGAGCTCACCGGCGTGGTGAGCTATATCAACACGCGCTCGCTTGGCGGCGTCGCCGCGTTCTTTATCTCGGCGCTCGGCTACCTGGGCACGGCCTTTGTGGTGAGCCACATTGGCAACTACATCGATAAGAAGGTGAGGATCCTCCGATGAGCAAGCATTCCTCTCCCGCGCTCACCATGCGCGATGCGCTCTACGAGGCTCCCGGCCCCAAGATGCGCGCCAAGATTCGCATCGGCACCGCCATCTCGCTTGTTGCCGTGGCCGCGCTCGTCATCCTCGTACTGCAGCGCTTTTATGTGACCGGTCAGCTTTCGGTCCACTATTGGTACTTCTTTACGCACCTCACCACCTGGAAGTTCCTGCTTGCCGGCTTTGAGGGCACCGTTAAAGTCGCACTCACCGCCGGCGCCATCGCGCTGGTGCTGGGCCTGGCCCTTATGCTCGGCCGCACCAGCGACATCAAGCCGCTGCAGCTGGTCTGCCGCGTGCTCACCGATTTCTTCCGTGGCGTGCCGAGCCTGCTGTTCATCTACTTCTTCTTTTTGGTGCTGCCCCAGTACAAGATCGCGCTGCCGTCGTTTTGGATGCTCACGCTTCCCGTCGCGCTCGCCGCAGCCGGCGTACTGGCCGAGATCTTCCGCGCCGGCGTCAACGCCGTGCCGCGCGGCCAGGTCGAGGCCGCCCAGGCGCTCGGCCTCTCCAAAGCTAAAATCACCTTTAAAATCGTGTTGCCGCAGGCTATTCGATTTATCATTCCGTCGTTGATTTCGCAGCTTGTGGTTGTGGTCAAGGACACCACCATCGCCTATGTGGTGAGCTACCCCGACCTCATGCAAAACGCCCGCGTGCTCATTACCAACTACGACGCCCTCGTGTCGGTCTACCTGGTTATCGCGGTCATCTACATCCTCATCAACGTCGCGATCAACAAGGCCGCTGTCTATGTTTCGCACAAGACCGGCGCGACGATCATCCGCTAACGCTTTACCATTTCGAGTCATAAGGAGCCGAGCACCATGGCACAGAGCACCTCTTCCACCGGCAATCAGCCGCTGATCGAGCTCAGACACGTCGATAAGCACTATGGCGATCTACACGTCCTCAACGACATCAATCTCTCGGTCGACCGCGGCGAGGTCGTCGTTGTGATCGGCCCCTCGGGCTCGGGCAAGTCGACCATGTGCCGCACCATCAACCGCTTGGAGACCATCGACTCGGGCGAGATCCTCATCGAGGGCGAGCCCCTGCCGCAGGAAGGCAAGGATCTTGCCCGCATGCGTGCCGAGCTGGGCATGGTGTTTCAGCAGTTCAACCTGTTCGCACATATGACCGTACTGCAGAACGTCATGCTGGGACCGGTCGATGTGTTGGGCGTGTCCAAGGAGGAGGCTCGTGAGCGCGCCATGGACCTGCTGAGTCGCGTAGGCGTGGCAGAGCAGGCCGACAAGGTGCCCGCACAGCTTTCGGGCGGCCAACAGCAGCGCGTGGCCATCGCCCGCTCGCTTGCCATGCAGCCCAAGGCCATGCTCTTTGACGAGCCCACGAGTGCGCTGGACCCCGAGATGATCAATGAGGTGCTCGAGGTCATGGTCCGTCTGGCGCAGCAGGGCATGACGATGATCGTCATTACGCACGAGATGAACTTCGCCCGTCGCGTGGCCGACCGCGTCGTGTTTATGGCCGACGGCCAGATCGTGGAAACCGGCACGCCCGACGAGTTCTTCGACCACCCCCAGACCAAGCGCGCCCAAGACTTCCTCAACTCCATCAAGGGCCACTAGCCCAATTGCCACGCGGGCAAATTCATCACCAGCGTTTGTCCCACGTCACCCCTGTGCCATGTCCACCCGGATTCGAAAGCCACACCCATGATCGGAACCCGCACCTCATCGTCCTACACTCCGCACGTCGACGTCAATCCCGCCGACCGCCCGCTCATCCTGGTAGCACCACGCTGGGAAGAAGCGAAACCCTATTTGAGCGAGACGCTCTCCCCCAACGAGGAGATTGCGAGCGTCTTTGTCGATGCCATCCTTGCCGCCGGCGGCCTGCCGCTGCAGATGTCCATTACCGAAGACGTCGATGTCATCCGTCATTACGTGGAAATCGCTGACGGTATCGCCATTCCCGGCGGCCCGGACGTCAACCCCAAACGCTGGGGCGACGAGCGTCCTTACGACCCCACGCTGTGCTGCGAAATTCGCGACCGCTTTGAGTTTAAGCTGGTTAACGAGGTGCTTCGCGCCAAGAAGCCGCTCTTTACCACCTGCCGCGGCACGCAGTTGCTCAATGTCGCTACTGGCGGCACCCTGTGCATGGACGTGCCGAGCCTGGGTGCGCGCGAGGGCCGCACGCAGTGGCGCCACACCCACGTGCTCAACGACCCTGTGCACCCTGTCGAGGTCATGCCGGGCTCGCTGCTGGAGCGCGCGGTTGGCGGGCACAGGCTGATCCAGACCAACTCGGCACATCACTGCTGCGTCGATCGTCTGGGCAAAAGCACGCGCTTGGTCGCCAAGGCAACCGACGGCGTTCCCGAGTGCATCGAAGTCGAAGGCCAGCCTTTCTGCCTGGGCGTGCAATGGCACCCTGAGTACACGTGGAAGACGCTCGAGACCGACTTTAACCTGTGGAAGTCGTTTGTCGAGGCAGCGACCAAGGTAAAGCAGGCCCGCTAGTTCGCGAACCGCACAACAGACAAGGGCGCCCCGCCGGCCACATGGTCCGGCGGGGCGCCCTTTTGCCTATACGCGGCTGACACGCAGCCCAAGGCTCACAGCCTCTTACTCGGCCGCTTCGCGCAGGGCCGACATCGTAGCCGCATATTGCTGCTGCAACGCATGCATCCCCTCGCGGGCGCCGTCAACAGCATCGGCGCCGCGCAGCGCTTCGGTCACCACAACCGCCGGCTCGTACAGATTATCGAATCCCAGGTTCTGGCTCACGCCCTTGAGCGTGTGCGCTGCCATAAACGCACCTTCGGCGTCTCCTGCCGCCATGGCGGCCTCCAGTTTGTCCATGCTCTCGTCATCCAAAAACTTGAGGGCAAAGCGGGCAAGCATTTCCCCGCCCATCAGCCGAGCGCACGCGTCATCATAATTAGCGCCGATCTTCTCATACGCCTCACGCATGGAAATCATGGATTAAAAACTCCTTTGTTCAAACTAAATCGTGGGAAACGCGACGACGTCGGCGGGGCGTGCCAAGGTTTCGGCAATGCGGTCTTGCACCTCGAGCAGGCAGTCGAGCAGCAGCGGGTTAAAGGTGCCGCACTTACCGTCCAGGATCATCTGGATCGCCTCCTTGTGCGGGATAGCGTCCTTGTACACGCGCACGCTCGTCAGCGCATCATACACGTCGGCCACCGAGACCACCTGCGCGGCAATGGGAATCTCGTCGCCCTTAAGGCCATCGGGATAGCCCTTGCCGTCCCAGCGCTCGTGATGCCAACGCGCAATCTGGTACGCATATTCCATAAGCGCATTGCCGACGTGATGGCGGCCCAGCTCAAGCAACATGTCGGCGCCCATCGTGGTATGCGTCTTCATAATCTCGAACTCCTCGGGCGTAAGGCGCCCGGGTTTGTTGAGAATCGCATCGTCAATCGACATCTTGCCGATATCGTGCAGCGCCGAAGCCAAGGCAATCGTGGAGCGTTCCTCATTGTCGAGGGAGATCGTGCCGCTACGCTGGACCAGACAGCCAAGCAGCAGCTCGGTCAGCTTCTCGATGTTCGTAACGTGCCTGCCGCTCTCGCCATTGCGAAGCTCCATGACGCCGGCCATGATGTCGATGAGCATGCGACTGTTCTTGACGCGCTCGTTGTACTGCTGGGACAGCAGGCTCGTCAGGCGGCGCTGCTTGGCGTATAGGCGGATGGTGTTGCTTACACGGCGGCGCACGACACGGGAGTCAAACGGGCGGTTGATATAGTCCGAGGCGCCCAGCTCGTACGCGCGCAAAACCATATCATCGGAATCTTCGCTCGAAATCATGATGAAAGGCAGATTGTCGATACCCGATCGGCGCGACAGATCGGCCAGCACCTCAAAGCCGCTTATGCCCGGCATGACAATATCCAGCAGCACGAGCGACAACTCATCGCCATAGCGGTCGACCATGTCGAGCGCCGTACGACCGTTGTCGGCCTCGAGGATGCAATACTCGTCCTTGAGCATCTCGTTGAGAATGGCTCGGTTCATGTCGGAGTCATCGACAATAAGCACCAAAGGCTTTTCGCTTTGGAAGGCTTCGATGGAATCGGCGTCGGTCACGACCGTACCGGCTTTTGCCTTAGCGCGGCTCAATAACTGGACAGCGCGGCCAACTCCCTCATCGACCGTCTCGCCATGAATGCGAACGCCACCAACACATGCCGTCAAGCTCACGTGCTCATGGCCCGGAATAATCGCGGAACGAACGGCATCGGATACCTGACGCAGGCGACGGGCGAAGTCATCGGAGGGAATATCGGGCATGACGACCACAAACTTGTCGCAGCCATAGCGTACGAGCTCGTCAGTCGAACGAATTCCGCTGCGTATGGCTGTCGCCACAGCACCGAGCGCAAGGTCGCCGGCATGACGGCCACACGTATCGTTGAAGACCCTAAAATCATCAAGGTCGATCACCGCAACGCCGGCATTCATGCGGGCGCTTCGGAGCTTTTCCTCGTAATATCGGCGATTGTGCACGCTCGTCAGCACGTCGGTGTAGACAAGGTCCTCTTCTGCGGCCTCTTGCTCATCAATCGGACGCACCATCAGCAAGACGTGAGGCTCGCCCTCGACCTTTAGAGGGCGCAGGCGAGCGCGGTACTCAATACCATCATTGAGCAGCTGCTCCGACACCTCATCCGAATCTGCCAAGGCCTCAAGACTCGACTGACGCAGACAAGGGCAGCGATCGCCGGCGAGCAGGCAGTTAGGCTCGCTCTTAATCTGATCGGCCGACAGTAAGCGTACCACGGGGTAGGTCTTCGCGACACGGGCGACCTCGGCGGCAGCCTCCTCGTCGGTTAGATTGACCTCGTGATTATTGAGCATATGGGGCCCTTTCGATAGCTTCGCATGGTAGCGGTGGGTTCCAAATGTTACAAGGGTAACACCTTGCCGATGCAGGTAAGCACGTAAATGCTGTTACATTTTTATGAGTTGGCAGACGGCGCGATTGAAGCCGCAGACGTGAGGTTTTGAACACATTTGTTAACAATGCCGAAACGTTTGCGGGCAAAGTCTGCTTTGGCTATTGCGGGTGTTAGAGCCCCAGGATGCCAAGGACAGTCTGGGCAGCCGCTCCCGGGCGATCGCGCAGACCGTTGTGCGCGCCGGGAACCATTACGAGCGGACAGTCCAAAAGCTCAGCCGCCACCCTCGTGCCCGCCTCGCGAGGCGTGCCAATCGAGAGCTCGCCCAGGAGCACGGCGGCCACCGTTTTCGACGCACGGACGCTATCCCAATCGGGAACGCAGGTCATAGTAATCCCGTATTCGTTCGCCATGAAACTGCGGCCGTTGCGCAGGGCATGCTTGGCTTCCGCCTCGGTTAACTTGGGGGCCTCAGGGTCCGAATCGCCGATGGCGCCCAGGAAGGCCCGTAATGCCCTGGAGACCTTTCCCGCGGCGATCAACTCGAGCAAAACCGGGGCCGCGCCCAGGCCGGCGCCCTCATCCGTCACGGCGGGTTCATGCAGAATCGCGCGCGAGATTATGGCGGGGTTTGCACGGAGGAGCTCCAGGGTCACCAGTGTACCGGCACTGTGCGCGAGCACGTTTGCCGGAGCGCCAATATGCTCGATAACGGCCTGCAGGTCGGCGGCTTGGGCGGCGAGGTCGTAGCGTCCGTCTGCAGCGTCGCCACTCTCGCCGCAACCGCGGCGGTCGTAGGCAATGACGCGATAGTCACAGGCGACCTCGCGGGCGATGGCGTCAAAAAAGACACCGTCGACACACGCGCCGTGCACGCACACCAGGGCAGGTGCGCTGGGTAATACGTCCGGGGCAGCATACTCGCGACAGGCAATCGTGGTGCCCGCATTCTCGACCGTAAAATCCATACTGTGTTCCCATCGTCAATGCTCATTCAGACGCACGCCAGCAGCTCCGGACAGGCCCTCATCGTCTTGTGCTTTGTTAACAGATTAACTGTACCCGTCTCGCGCCTTTTCGCAACCGATTTCCGGAAGTGCGGGGAAGAGCTGAGACCTGTCGAGCACAACCAGTTTTTGCCTCACAAAACAAAATCGTCCCGGCTGACGTCAGATTCCAGCACTGCACAGGCGGAATCCAGCATCAGCCGGGACGGGCGGCAATGGAACGGCAACGTTGCCGCAGGGGACGCTAGGCGACCACGAGCATCGCCACAAGCGGAATCGTGATAATCGACGCCACGATGGATATGAACGTTCCTTGCGTCATAGGCTTGGCATCGACACCGTACATCAGGCAGTACAGAATGCCGTTGGTAGCGACGGGCATAGCCTGTCCGAGAACGATGATCGAGAGCACGTACGGGTTGGAGATGAACAGGCGCATGATGACGTAAAGCACAAGCGGCACCCCGACCAAACGAAACGCCACGGCAACATAGGCGCGCCAGTTGTTCACCATCTCGCGCGCCGGGTAGTTGGCGAGCGACGAACCGGAAATGAGCAGCGCCGCCGGCGTGGTGAAGTTGCCGCACATCGACAGACCGTTGCCCAAGATGCCCAGGTCATTCACGCCGAGCAGCACGAGCACCAGCACGATGACGCTCGCGATTAGCACCGGCGAGAGCAGTTTCTTGGCACATGAGCTCACGACCTCGCCCAGGCCGCCCTCGGGCACGCCGTTGATGAGGATCATGCCGACGCTGAACACGAAGAGGTTCCAGGCGATGTTGGCGATGGACGCATACAGCACCGCCTGGCTGCCCAGAACGGCCGAGAGCACGGGGAAGCCGATAAGGCCGACGTTGCCGTACGCGACGATAAAGCTATATACGCCGCGCAGGGCCTTCTCGCAGCCGAGGAGCCGTGGCACGACGAGCGCCAACGCTGTCGCGATCACGTAGCCCACGATGGAGAAGATGAGCAGCTGGGCAATATCGCTCGCAGCGGGCAGGTCGCGTCCGCACACGGAGGCGATGATCATGGCGGGGAGGGTGACGTTGACCACGAGCCCCGATAGCTTGCTGTCGAAGTCACTGCCCATGAAGCCGAGCTTGTGCGCCACATACCCGATAATGATCGGGATGGCGAGCACGACCATCTGAAATGCCGTATCGGCAAAACTCATATATGTCCCCCCTAGGCCTCAATATCGGCAAAGGCACCGGGCATCGTGAAACCCTTCCAGGAGGGCTCGCCGGTGAAGGTCATGACGTCCTCTGTGCCCTCGAGCGCACGGATAGCGCCGGATGCGAGGGCGTCCATCTCGAAGTCGCCACCGTAGACTTTGACCGGCGCGATCCACTCGACGCGCTCGCGCACATAGCCGGTGAAGTACGGGTCATTGGAGACGCCGCCGGTGAGGACGATGCCGTCGACCTCACCCTTGAGCACGGCCGCGAATGCGCCGATGTACTTGGCGACCTGATAGGCCATGGCGTCATAGACGACCTTCGCCCACTCGTCGCCCTCCTCGATGCGCTGGCAGATGATGCGGGCATCGTCGGTACCGCACAGACCCACAAGGCCGCCGGTCTTGCCAATCACGCCGTCCATCTGCTTCTTGTCGGCGCCCTCGGAGAAGGCGATCTTGACGATGGGTTTGAGTGGAGCATCGCCCGAGCGATTAGGTGCGAAGGGGCCGGAGCCCTCGAGGACATCGTTGGTATCGATCATGCGACCATGCTTATGGCAGGCGACGGAAAGACCGCCTCCCACGTGTGCGACGATGAAGTTGCCCTCGGCATAGGTCGTGCCGAGTTCACTGGCGCAACGCATGGCGCATTCCTTCTGGTTGAGGCAGTGCACGTGGCTCTTGCGGTAGACGCCGGGGTAACCGGTGATACGGGCGACGTCCTCGAGCTCGTCGGTATCGGGCTGGTTGACGGCGTAGGCGGGCTTTCCCACCTGCTGGGCAAAAGCATACAGCAGCGGCGCACCTAAAATGGCGGGGTGGTTGACCCCGGCGTTCATGACGTAGTCGCAGACCGTATCATCGATCGCAAAGATGCCGCCGACGGTGGGACCCATGGAGCCACAGTAGCCGGAGAACACATCGATGTCCTCGAGTTTGACGCCGTGCTCCTCGAGCGCGGCAAGGATGGTCTCCTTGCGATATTCGAACTGATCGGCCGCTTGGTCGAAGCGGGCGAGCTCCTGTGCCGGATGGGTGACATTAAGACGGAACAGAGCCTCGGTGCCGTCGAACACGGCGACCTTGGTTGAGGTGGAACCCGGGGAGAGGGTCAGGATCTTGTAGCTCATGAAAGCTTCCTTTCTATCTGGAGAAACAAATCAATAGGGGCAAGCGGTGTTGCCGAGTTTTGAAATGGAGACCCGGTGACGGAGACAAACGGCGTTGTCGACTAGCGGTTTTGGATAGCAAAGATCACGAGCGACGTCACGTAGCCGATGAACACGAGCTGGATATACGTCGCCAGCCACGCGGCGACGATATCGCCGCCCGTCGGCGTCTGGATCAGAGCCATGGTGAAGGAGATGCACGTCACGAAGACGAAATTCTCGACAAAGATTTGGAGGATGGGACGCCAGCGGCGCTCTCCCGCCCATCCAGTCACGGCGGCGGCAAACCCAGGCACAGGCAGCACGAGTTGCAACAACACATTGGTGAAAAATGCCGACGCCACGCCCGGATACCAAGATTGAAACGTGATTTCGACACCGCCGAGGAGCATTGCCGAAGTGTTGATAACCAGCGCAAGCACGAGGTCACCGAGGATGGTTGCGACGTTCCATTTACACATGGCAGCTACTCCGGATCTTCAAGGCCGGGAAACGGCACGTCATGGCATGCCGGCCCGAGCAGATGTTCAAGAGACGTTTTGACAGCGCGGGCCGCAGCGCGTTGGAACCCAAGGGGTCGCGCGGCGACGGTCCCGGGCATCGAGATTGCTCGAAACGTCTCCATATCGGCCGCATCCTCGATGTAGCCGTGATAGACGCCCGCGACGGGATTCCAGACGCCAGATGCACCCGCATTAACCATACGGCGGCACAGCGTCTCCGCCTGAGACAGGAGCGCATCGCCCTCGACCGGGCAGAACACCGTAGGTGGCAACGCAGCGAGCTCGCCATCGCCTGCACGCACGGGAGACATCAGCGGATCGGTCTCGTCACGCTCCCCCGCATACATCGTCGAGAACGCAGCCATCTTATCGACCGGCAGGTCACAAGTGCGCACACCGTTCGGATCGATCCGCTCAGCCACATCGAGACACGGATAATGGAGAGCCAAACCCGAGACAAGCGGAGCCGAATCATCGCGCTGGGAGAGCAGGGCGTAGGCAACGGCCAGGTTCGCCCCGGCACTGTATCCCATGAGCACGGCGGGGGTCGACGCGACCTCGACCTCACCGCCGTCGACGATACGCCGGACCGTGCCCGCCACATCGTTGAGTGCGGCGGGAAACGGATGTTCCGGCGCCAAGCGGTACTCGATCCCCACGACGTTGACATCGAAGGTGTCTCGCACCCAAGCGCGCAACGCATCGCCCTTGCGGGCATCGCCGAGTGCGAAGCCGCCCCCGTGAAGTTCGAACACCACAGGTCGGGGTGCTGTGCCAGCCGCACGGTGTAGCCAACAACCGCTCGCACAACCGAGTTCGAGCTCGGGTGCCAGCCACTCCCCCGTCATGGCACGGGCGTCGAGAGCGCGAGCGGTCTGACGGCGCAGATACGGAAGCGCCGCCGCAAAGCCTCCCACGTCCATATCGGTCATCAGCGGGACGAGAGGACGAGCATCGCAATGTCGCCGACGATCTCGTCGACCGTGGCACCGCGCGAGCTGTCGGCAACAGGACACTTGAAACCCGAGAGACTGTGGCCGTAAGCCGCACCGTGGGCAAAGCGCTGAATCAGCTTGACGGCGATGTTTGCGGCATTGAGGTCAGGAAACACAAGCACGTTAGCACGGCCGGCAACGTCGCTCTCGCGTTTGACCTTCTTGGCGGCGACAGCCGGATCGATCGCCGCATCGAGCTGAAACTCACCGTCGACGGCGAGTTCACTTCGACGCTCGCGGACGATCTTGATGGCTTCTTCGACACGGTCGACCGAGGCGCCGGCACCGGACCCATCCGTGGAGAACGACAGAAACGCCACGCGGGGTTGCCATCCCATCATTGCCGCAGAGCCGTCCGCCGCCGCGATGGCGATGGATGCCAGCTCCTCTGCCGTAGGCTCAGGGTTGAGGCCACAGTCGGTAAAGCAGATAACGCTACCCTCGGGGCCCTCAAAGCCCGGAGTATCGACGAGCGCAAAGATACTCGGAACGTCGACGCCCTCGGCGAGACCGATAATCGTCTGCGCCGCCATCAGCACGTCACCCGTGGTGTTAACATGGCCGCAGAACGTGCAGTCGACGTCACCCTGCTCCTCCATCATCATAGCGTAGTACATCGGGTTCTTGATCTTGCGGCGGCTGCCCTTGGCGCTGATGAGACGCGGGCCTCCGGCCATGTAGCGCTCGGCAAGCGTATCGGCCGCAGCCTCGTCCGTGTTGTCGATAATCTCCATGCCCTCGAGCGATACGCCGGCACGCGCGGCGGTCTCCTCGATCACGGAACGCGGGCTTACGAGAACCGGGGTGCCGATACCCTCGTCGAGCACGCGGCGCGCGGCGAGAAGGGTCTTCTCCGCCTCGCACTCGGGAAGCGCCACACGCTTGGGCGCGCTCTTGGCGTCCTCGACGAGTTTTTCGATCAGGGTTGCCATCTTGTCTTCATCCTTTCGCAGTTAGTTGAGGCGATGCTGCCTCGCTATGGGATCCGAGCCTCCGCCAGATCCCATGACGACGCCGCAACGATTAGACGGGGCGACGGCAGGGCGCCGCCGCCCCGGGCGCAGGCTACATCGAGAGGGTGTCGTCGATGAACTTTGCGGCGTCGGCGAAGGTCTTGCACTTGTTGAGCTGCATGAAGGGCACCTCGACCTCGTACTCGTCCTCGAGCTCGGAGGCGAACTGGACGATATTCACGCTCTTGCAACCCAAGTCGTCGACAAAGGAGGTCTCGGCCGAAAGGCTGTCACGGTCGCTACCGAAAATCTCGACGGCCTTGTCCTTGAGAATATCGATGACTTCTTCCTGGAATTCGTTCATGATGTGTTCCTTTCCTTGTGGGGCTGGATACCGAGCGATCGCTCGGCTAGGTTTATAAAAGCTTGTCTGGCGACTGCGACGTTCCGGCTCAATGGATGCGCAGTTGCTAGGCGGCTACTCTCCGCAGATGTTGGACGCGATCTGCTTATAGGGCAGCGCGATTACGGGGACGAGCGCGATGAGGCAGATAACGAAGACCGCGAGCATCACGTTCTACGGGCCGGCAATAGCGGAGACAGTCGACATGACCGAGACGCCGGCAAAGTTGAGCACGTTGAAGATGACTTGGATGGGCGTGTAGGCGACCTCGAAATCAGCGCGGCCGTAAATGGAGGCCGTGAGTGACATACAGACGTTTGCCGCACCCGAGAGACCGAACATGAACATGCCCGTGGCCACAGCGCAGACGACGGAGTTCGCACCGCCGAGCTTTACCAAAAGACCGCCAATACCCAGCACGCAGATCACGACGAGCGTGGTCTTTTTGGTGCCGATTTTTTGATCGAGTACACCGATGAGATAGTGGCCGAGAAGACCGATGGGCCACATGGAAGACAGCAGCACGACGCCGAACATCGGATCTTGGCCATAGGAGGCGAGCGTGGGGACGAGCAGGGCGATCGTGCCGGCACCGACCATCATGGGGAGACCGGTTCCGAGACCGATAAGCCAGGTCTGAGGCGTCTTGAGGACGCGGGCGGTGGTCCAAGGACTCGTCTTCTTGTATTCCAGCGCCGCCTTGAACTCGGCCTCGAGCTCCTCACGGCTCACAGACTGGTCATTGTCGGGATAGACGCCAGCCTCCTCGGGGTTGTTCTTGACAAAGAGGAAGACGACGACGGCTGTGATCGCAACGATAGCGGCCATGGTCCAGAAGAAACCGGAGATGCTGAAGGCGCTTCCGGCAAACCCCAAGATGATGGGGTTGAGCGTCGCCGAGGAGATAGTCATACCCATGGTGGCGATGCCCATGAAGGCGCCCTTGGTACGCGGGAACCACGCTGATCCGAGCAGTCCCACGCCGATGGTGGCATAGGCGACCATCGAGAAGTTGAAGATCACGACGCCCACGGTAAAGACCTCGAACGTATGGGCGCAAGCCAGCACGGCAAAGCCTATGGCCGAGCCGGCGAGGCCGATGACCGAGACCATTTTGGCGCCGATCTTGCGACCGAGCGTACCGAAGAGTACAACGGCGATCAGACTGATCCAGCCGGCGATGGTGATGACATAGGACATGTCGGTCTGCGGCCAGCCGTACATCTCGTTAAAGAGGCCAAACAGTGTGTTGGTGGCCGCGTTCCAGAATGAATAGAAGTAGAAGAAGATGAAGCAGGCGATGGTGATGCCCCAACCCTTGGCGCCGAAATTGGGCAACCAGGCGTTGAATTTCTTGTTTTCTGCCATAAAGACGGCTCCCTAGATAAGGCGGGAGGCGGAGAGAGGCTAGATCCTCCCGCCGGATGGCGCCCCGGGGCTTATGCCCCGGGGCCGTCAGGCACGCATACATGGGATACGCACCCCTAAAATCGCGATCGATCGCGCGCCGGAGGCTTAGGCGCAATCGCCACGCCAGATGTAGTCGCCCACCTTGTATTTGGGGGGAACGACCGGAATCTGCAGGTAGGACTGGTGCTCGCCACCGGTATGGATGACGTGCATGCCGTCACCGTTGTCGACCTTGTGGTTCATATCGTTATCGTGGAACCACTCGGTCTTGATAAAGCGACCGGCGATGACGATCTGGAGCTTCTCGCCCTTGTGCCAGAAACGGGAATGCGGGTACATCTCGACGTCGACCGGCACGATCTCGCCCGGCTTCATGCGCTCCTCCTTCTCGTGAGAGTGCACAGGCTGGAAATCGCTCGCATACTTGGGATCGAGGTCGCGATGACTGCAACGCAGGAATCCCCATGCGCCACGGAAGGGAGCGCCCATAACGCGAATGGGCACGTAATTGCCCTCGTGATCGAGCTTGATGACCCAGGGGAAGAGATCCATGTTGTCATAGCCGCGGCACTCGACGTTGAGGTGCAGCTTCATGAAGCCAGTGATCTCGGTATCCTCAGTAAACTCATAGGTGAACGTCGTGGTCTCGGTCTTGGGATCGTAGACGACTTCGGACTCGTCGGCATACTCGTCGAAGCCCGCGGCACCGTGCTCAGCATCGAGATAGAGCTTCTTGTACTCGGTGCGCTTGAGCGGGAAGGTATCCTCGGCACGCTTGCTGGCGTAGTCGTAGTCATAGCCGTCCATGACGTCGATGCGCACGCGCGGCGTCATCTCCCAGCCGTTGTGAATCTCCTTGCAATAACGGTCGAAGAACTTGCGCACATCCTCCATGTTCTCCGGCTTGTAGGTATCTGGCCACTCGAAATCGCGGTGAGCGCGCATCCACTTCTTGGGCGAGCGGATACGACGGAAGCCCTCGAAGGCGCCGCGCAGGTGATGGTGGACCCAACCGGCGGTGACGTACGTCGGGATGCGAATCTTATTCCAGTCGACGATCTTATCCTTGTAGTAGGCGTTCATGAGCGGGTTCTCGGCCACCATCTTGGGGGTGTCCTCGATGTAGTTGTTGACGGCGAGCGCCTGGATGATGTGGGTCTCGTAATCGGGGTTGGGGATGCCACCGCAGAAGTAGGACTCACGGTAGAGGTCGCCCTGGCCTTCCCAGGCGGCGAGGCACGCGAGATGCGGCGGACGCTGGGCGGCGATTCGCCAGTGAGCCATGCAGACGCCGGAGTTGCCGATCATCGTTGCACGGCCGTTGCACCACGACTGAGCGGTAACCCACTCAATGAAGTCGTAGCCGTCCTGAGCGTCCTGGGAGCCCCACAGGTAGACATCGCCCTCGGAGTTGCCCACGCCGCGCGGGTCGACGTTGGCGACGGCGTAGCCGTAGTGGCACCAGTAAGCAGGATCGGGAGCCTCGAACTTGGCGTACTGCGACACAGTTTTGGGCGGCACACCCATGAGCTGCCAGGAGTCCATGCCCTCGGACGGATTCTTGCCGAACGGGGCAAAGACGCAGATGACCGGCACCTTCTCGGTGGTGTTGGCAGGACGATAGATGTCGGCGTAGATCGTGGTGCCGTCGCGCAGAACGCAAGCCACGTCGCGCTCGCACATGACGCCGGGGATATCGGTCATGTAGGTATGCGGATCGTACTTGGCGCAGAAGCCCATGGTGGCAACCATCTCGCCGTCACCGGCCGCCTCAGGATCCTCGCGCATGCGACGCTTGAGCTCATCGAGCTCCTCGCGGCTCTTGCCGGGGTTGCCCTTGGCGAAGGGGACCTCGAACTCCTCGCCGTCCTTGCCGAAGGTCATCTTCTTGTAGATGCCCTTGTATTCTTCTTCGGCCATAGAAAACGCTCCTTTCGTTGCGTAGCCCAAAAACGTTTTGTTTCCGGGTTGTTTTCATGGCTTGCAGTATGCGGCGCGAACGGTCGCACTTCACTGTTCTAGAGAACAATCTTCGCAAACGGGAGCGCAGACGAGCGGTCGAAAATGATCCGTAAACGGTTTTGCTCGATTTCAGTAATGGAATTATTCGGCACGTTACTGCTATCTTAGTGAAAAAATACCTGCGCCGATAGGAGTTATATGGAACTCAGCGAGCTGTTGAATGAATTGGACTTCAGCACAATCAACATCGTGAAAGATGGACTCCACGACCGATCTTTCAGTGGAACGACCCTGCTTTCGGGTTCCACGGCGACCACGCTCGACGACATCGACGTCGTGTTTTTCGCTACAGCATCCTATTTCAACATGCTCCCCGAGGAGCTGCGGCGGGGGCGCGCGTTCTTCCTGCACCTCGATGAACCGCTGAAACCGCTTGCAGGCAACCTGTTCGTCGCCACCGCCCATGAGTTCCGCCACTGGATCGAGGCGTTCGAAACGGTATCGCACGAATTCCGCGAACTCCAAAAGAAAAAGGACCTGGTCATCTCGATGACCGATCTTGTCAACCGCGGCGCGACCCTCAAAACCTTGCTCAACGTCGCGGCCTCCGCCGTGGGTGCCCCGGTCTCGGTGCTCGACAACTCGCTCACCTACATCGCGGTCTCCGACAACTTCCCCTCCTTTGTCACACATGGTGAAGACACCAGCGACAACACCGTTCCCGTCAACGCGTTCCCACTGCTAAAGGCGAAGGGGCTGACCAATATCCGTAAGCCGTTCGACCTACGCGTGTTCGACTGGACCGACGATGCCGGCAACGTCTACACCAACCATTACGCCCTTATCCACACAGGCGACACCATCATCGGCTCGATGAGCTTCTTCACCCAGGGGCGGCATCTGCGCCCTAGCCGCACGGCCATGCTCCCCACGATCGCGCAGATTGTCAGCATCCAGATGCAGCGCAGCGACGCTTACACGCTCAACAAGACCCTCTATTACGCGCGCCTGTTCAAGCTGTTGGAATCGGGCATGGAGCTCAACGATATGGATCGTCTGCGCAAGCAGTTCTCGGTGTTCGGCTACAAGCTCAAACCGCGCCTGCATATGCTCTGCGTCGACTTCTCGCGGCAGCTGTTCGCCATCGATAGCGTGCAGCCGTTGGCCGAACGCCTGCTCAACCATATCGAGAACGCGGTGTACACGATCAACCAGACAGAAATCCTGTTCCTTTCGAGCTGCGAGGGGCCCGGGGAGCGCTTCTGCGATGTCGACGCACTCGAGCGACAGCTCACGGGCACGGCGACCGTCATAGGGGCAAGCGCAGGATTCAATGATATTCATCAGGCAAAGCCCCGTATCGACGAAGCGAAGCGTGCCATCGCCGCTGCGCGGCGCCTCGATATCCATCGGCACGTCTTTCTATACTCCACGTTCCGCCTTGACGACCTGATTATCCATGTCCACGATCCGCACGTGGTCTACGGCTGCCAGTTCTCGCCGCTCATTCGCCTGCTCGAGGAAGACGAGCGCGAGGGAACGGAGCTTGCGCTCACGTTATGGCGTTACCTGCAGGACCCGGTACATCCGGCGGACGTAGCCACCAAGCTCTTCATCCATAAGAACACGCTCTACTACCGGCTCGACAAGATCAGGCAGATCATGGGCTGCGATTTTAAAGACGCCGAAACAATCGCCAACATTCAGATAACATTTCACATCCTGAGGCTGCAGGGCCGGTTCGATCCCACCAGAGCACTGCTCGAGTAGATAGCGCGGCACTGCGTGAAAAATCGAAGGTCCCGCCTGTGGATGCCAGCGCCTACTGTGCCAGGACAATCGCCGTGGCCAGACCGCGCTCGTTGGTGATGGAGACAAGAAGCTCAGTGACGCCGGCCTGCTGGAGTATCGGAGCAATGGGACCCGTAAGCGTGATATGCGGCGCGCCGCTCGCATCTTCGAGCGTCTCGATAATCCGCAGGTCAAAGCCATTGGCCGTAAACTGTGCCAGAGCTTTGAATGCCGCTTCCTTGACTGCGAACTTGCCGGCGAAAACCTGCACGGGGTCGTGGCGCTTGATCGCCTCGACACGCTCGGCTGCCGTAAAGACGCAACGCACGAAAGACCCTTCCAAATCCAAGCAGAGTCGACGCATTTCTTCGATATCGACCGAATCAATCCCGATTCCTTTGACCATACCGGCACCCCGCCTTTCACAAACCATCGCAACGAAATCGACGGTAATTTGATGAGGAGCCCGTGACATAGACCGCTGCTTCAGCTGAATCGATAACGCGTCTCAAGGTAACCCCAAATCTTGCAGTTCTACTTTGCAAGAAGGTCTAAATCTTGTAAAGCAGGACTGCAAGATTTGGCTTTCTAGAACCATCGCTTTTGCATCATCCGCTAACGCTCGCCTGCAAAAAGCTCTATGCGGCGCCTCTTGTGGAAGAGGGCTTTGCCGATCGCCGTCTTATCGATGACAACTATTCCCAGCGCGATTTTCACACCGTATATGTTGGCGAAGTTCTCAACGTTTGGAAGCAGGCTTAATCGGCTAGTGGCAGATAGCGCTCGCCGGCCTGCTTTTTGAGTTTGATCGGGGCGTTCCGCGCTCGGCCTCCCCCAGGGTGATAAGCTGGTGTGCAAACTTTACGAGGGGACTTTTTTATGTCTACGTTTTTGAATGCCAGCCCTATCTTTGGGCCCGTCCGCAGCCGTCGCCTTGGTCTTTCACTCGGCGTCAACATGATGCCTGCCAGCGGCAAGATTTGTACGTTCGACTGCATTTACTGTGAGAACGGCCTTAACGCAGAGCGTCCCTGCCACGAGTCGTATAACACGGCTGCCGTGGTGCTCGATGCACTCGAGGCAAAGCTGCGCGAGATGGCAGCCGAGGGCGAGCTCCCCGATGTGATCACGTTTGCCGGCAACGGCGAGCCCACCGCCGCACCGGAGTTTCCGCAGGCGATTGCCGGTGCCGTGGCGCTGCGCGACGAGCTGGCGCCGAACAGCAAAATCGCCGTGCTCTCCAACGGCACGCGTGCTGATCGCCCCGAGGTGCACGATGCGCTCATGATGGTCGACGACAACATTCTTAAGCTCGATACCGTCGACCCGGCGTTCATCCAGCTGCTCGACCAGCCTGCTGGCCCCTACGACGTCGAGCACCAGATCGAGACGTTCGCAAGCTTTGACGGTCACGTTATTATCCAGACGATCTTTTTGACCGGCGAGTATCAGGGCAAGCTCATCGACAACACCGGCGAGGAGTACGTTGCCCCCTGGCTCGCGGCGCTTGAGCGCATTCGCCCGCAAGAAGCGACCATCTACACGGTGGCGCGCGAGACACCGGTCGCCGGCCTTGCTAAAGCGGCGCCCGAGGTGCTCGACGCCATTGCCGCGCGCGTCCAAGCCCTCGGCATTCCCTGCCAGGTGAGCTACTAGCAAAACCACGCAGCAGCTAGTGCCCGCCATCCCGCTACATCAGTTGCGGTGATATAGTTCCTGTTTATGCTGTTAAACCGCTTAAATCGGAACTATATCACCGCAACTTTTATGGACGCGTGAGTAGGCTATACTAGCTGCGAATGAAAGGAAGTTAGCCATGTATGACAAAGGACCCGTGCCCGGCCGCAACGACGCTTGCTGGTGCGGCAGCGGCAAAAAATATAAGAAATGCCATAGCGCCTTCGACGAGCGCCTCGAGCGCTTGTGGGAAGAGGGCTGGGAGGTTCTGCCCCGTACGCTCTACAAGACGCCCGCCGACATCGAGGGCATCAAGCGCTCCGCCGCCATCAACGTGGGCGTGCTCGATTACGTAGGCGAGCACATCGCCGCGGGCATGACCACCAACCAGATCGACCAGATGATCTACGACTACACCGTCGAGCATGGCGGCACGCCGGCCGACCTCAACTACGAGGGCTACCCCAAGAGCGTATGCACCTCAATCAACGACGTAGTCTGTCACGGTATCCCCTGCGATACGGACGTGCTGCACGATGGCGACATCATCAACGTGGACTGCTCCACGATCCTAGACGGCTACTTTAGCGACTCAAGCCGTATGTTCTGCATCGGCGAGGTCTCTGCCGAGCGCCAGCGCCTGGTCGAGGTCACCCGCGCCAGCGTGGAGGCAGGTCTGGCGGCCGTCAAGCCATGGCTACCGCTGTCCGTTATGGCCGAGGCCGTGCAAAAGACGGTCGAGGACGCCGGCTTTAGCGTGGTGCGCGAGTACGGCGGACACGGCATTGGCAAAGAGTTCCACGAGGACCCGTTTGTGGGCTTTACCACCGAGGCACCCGATGTGGACACCATCATGGCCCCGGGCATGGTCTTTACCATCGAGCCCATGGTCAACGCCGGAGCGCCCGACATCAAGATCAGCAAGGGCGATGGCTGGTGCGTTCGCACCAAGGACGGTAGCGATTCGGCTCAGTGCGAGGTACAGCTCGTGGTGACCGAGGACGGCTACGAGCTGCTGAGCTGGTAGCCGTGGATGCGCCGGGCTTTGCGATGGATATGTTAACCATCGCGTAGCCCGGCGTTTTTATAGCGTTTTGCCTGATAAAACCTGCCAAAATAAACCTGTCCTTTTTTGGCAGGTCGAGCGGAGAGGACTGCTTGTGAACATCCTGGTTTTGTTGCCCGTCAACGACCGCCATCGCGCGATCCTCGAGTCGAGTGCTCCGGGCGAGGACTTTATCTACACGAGCGCCGACGCCATCACGCGCGAGCAGGTCGCCGATGCCGACGTGATCTTGGGCAACATCGACCCTGACATGCTCACGGCATGCGAGCATCTCCAGCTGTTGCAATTGCAGACCGCCGGCTATGACGCCTACCTTGCCGCCGGCACCGTGCCGGCCGACGCCAAACTGTCTTGCTCGGTGGGCGCCTACGGCCAGGCCGTGAGCGAGCACATGTTTGCCATGGTCCTTTCTATGATGAAGCACCTGCCCGGCTACCAGGACCTGCAGCGCGAGCATCGCTGGGAGGACTTGGGCCCGGTCACCTCGCTCAAAAATGCCAACGTGCTGGTGCTGGGCGCGGGCGACATTGGCGGCCACTTTGCCACGCTCTGCCGCAGCATGGGCGCGCACGTCCGCGGCATCAAGCGCCATCCGCTCGTCTACCCCATTGTGTTTGAGGACATGGACGGCATGGATGCCCTGCCCGAGCGCCTGGCCGAGGCTGACATCGTCGCATCCTTTATGCCCAGCACACCCGAAACCCGCGGCCTGGCGAACGCCGAGTTCTTCGCCGCGATGAAACCGGGCGCCTTCTTTGCCAACGGCGGCCGCGGCGACCTTGTTGTTGCCGACGATCTGGTTGCCGCTCTTGAGTCCGGACACCTTGCCGGCGCCGCGGTCGACGTCACCGACCCCGAGCCGCTGCCTGCGACAAGCCCCCTGTGGGATGCGCCCAACATGCTCATCACACCGCACGTCTCCGGATGGTTCCACCTGGCCGCCACGCTCAACAATGTGGTCGACATCGCCGCGGAGAATCTGCGTCATCTGCAAGCCGGCGAGACCCTGCGCTGCTGGATCGAACACTAATTGTTCCGGCGTTTTGCCAAACGCCGGAACCCCTCGACGCTGCGAGCCCGCCAGAGCGGCAATCTGACGTTCAATCGTCGGGCATGGCCAAAAGGCCTATGCCCTCCTCTTTCACGTCACCTTGCTCACTCTGGCGGGCTCTCGCTGACGTTTGCTCAACCTGCAGGGTCTTCAAATTGCTAGAGCGTTGCTAAGTAATTCTTTGCGTCTTCTACGCTCATTGCTGCAACGGGTGCGTGTGAACAGAGTTTGACATCGTTGGTGACCAGTAGATCTGCTTGAGCGCGTATCGCTGCCGCAATGATTAAATCGTCTTCGTAATCGCTATGGAGCTCACGCTGCCTGCTCGCCACCCATATATCGCTCAGGTCACAGGGCACTGGCGTGGCAAGCTGCGACAGCACGCTAAGACAATCCCATGCAAGCGATGTCGCTGCCGCAGCGGCATCTTGGGAAAGAGAACCATGCTCTCGCCGATACCATGCCTTATGTTCGCTTGAAATCAAATAGAACAGGTCTTTGGACGATGTCGCCGCATACAGCAAATCCACCTGCGCCGTGCATGCATCACGTAAAAACTCAATCGCCACCGCACGACCACGTCGTGAGGGAATGAAGTAATCGAGCCACACGTTGGTGTCAACCAAGATGCGCTTTGGAGTCTCACTCATAGAGCCAGCTCATCTCCTCGCCATAGCGATCCGCATAGGCATTCCGTTTGAGCTCTTCGTCGTCCGATGGCTGAGCCTTGACCATATCGATTCCCGACTCACAGCAAGCGGCAGCGAACAGCTTCGACCCCTGATCCATAAGCTCGAGCTTACGTTTGGCGGCCTTTTCGCGCTCGCGCTGTTCCGCCCGGGCACGACTGGGCAGCAGGATATCCTCGAGCGCACCGGGGCGATCGGCCAGCGACGCTGCAAGCTGCCAGAGCGCTCGCACCGCTTGGCTCGGCGTCATACCGGCCTTGGAGAGAGCGGCGTCCCCACTCCTTTTAAGATCGGCATCGAGACGTACGTTGATCTGAGCGGCTGTTGTGGTCATGACCCCTCCTTAATACTTCAAAACTATCATAAAACTCTATGGTAGATACGTAAAGCATGTATAGCATTTATAAGCATTAGCCGTACTCTGTACACAAAAAACCGCCGAGGCACATTGCGCCTCGGCGGCTACGCATCACCGATCTAGTTCGGTTTCACCCTTTGCATTTGCCCAGATAAAACATGCCAAAATTAACATCCCTTTTTGGCAGGTTTAGAACTCTACGCTTTCGGCGCCGTTGATGGTTAGGTTGCGCTCGTAGAAGGCGGTGAGGGCGCGGATGGCGTACATCACGTCGCGCACGCCGCCGGTCTCGTAGCTCGAGTGCATGGCAAGCTGCGGCAGGCCCACGTCCACGGCATGCATGCTCGCCTGCATGTTCGACAGGTTGCCCAGGGTAGAACCGCCGGCCATGTCGCTCTTGTTGGCGAAGGCCTGCGTGGGCACGTCGGCGTCATCGCAGATAGCCTGGAACACCGCGCGGCTAAAGGCATCGGTGCAATAGTGCTGGTTGGCTGCCTCCTTGATGACGATGCCGCCGTTGAGCACCACCTGGTTGCGGGCGTCGCACTTCTCGGCGTGGTTGGGGTGCACGGCATGCGCGTTGTCGCAGCTCACGAGCATCGAAGCGGCAAGCGCACGGTGGTACGACTCGTCGTCAAAGCCCAGCGAGCCGTTAATGCGGCGCAGCGCGTCGGCCAAGAACGTCGACATGGCGCCCTGCTTGGTCTCGGAGCCAACCTCCTCATTATCAAAGCAGCAGAAGACCGAAACGTCGTGCGCGTTCTCAGCACCCAAAAATGCCTGTAGCGAGGTGTAGGCGCAGGCCAGGTCGTCGAGCTTGGGCGTCGAGATAAACTCGTCGGCCCAGCCCCAAATGCGCGCATCCTGACGATTGACCAGGAACAAATCGCGGCCCAGAATCTGCTCGGGCTCAACATCCAGCTCGTCGGCGATCATGGCATCAAAATCCCCCTGCTTGAGCTCGCCGGCGCTGATAAGCGGGCACAGATCGACAGCGCGATTGGGCGCAAAACCCTCGTTGACGCCGCGGTTCATATGAATGGCGAGGCTCGGAATAATAGCGACCTCGCGCTCGGTGGCAAGCAGGCGGCTCTCGATGCGGTCGCCCTCGCGCACCAGCACGCGGCCCGCGAGCGCCAGCGGACGATCAAACCACGTATAGTCGATCATGCCGCCGTAGGCCTCGGTGTTCAGGCGCAGCGTCTCGCCCGCACCGTCGAGCTCGGGCACGGCTTTGACCTTAAACGTCGGCGAATCGCTGTGCGACGCCGCAAGCTGAAAATGATAGTCGCCGGCAACGCCGTCCTCGCCCCACGTCGCGGCCAGGTCCTCGCCCACTTTAAAGGCAACAACGCTCGAGGTGTTGCGTTGCGTGTAATAACGCCCGCCCGGCTCGATGTCCCACGCCGCGTTCTCGGGCAGGTAGGTAAAGCCCGCCTCGTCGAGCTCGGCCATAATGGTCGCCGCCGTATGAAACATGCTGGGGCATGCCTCGATAAAGTCGATAAGGTCGTTAGCGGCCTCGATATCGTCGGCCGTCACATGCGCGCGCTCGGGCGTTTCCTGATCCGTCATGCTCTCCCCTTTCGCTGGGTTGATGGTCCCCTCCAGCATACCCCGCCGCGCCAGTGCCGTGCCTTTCATTCCATGTTTAATCCCGCGCCGCTCGCCAAGTTGAGCCATCATGCCCGCACTCCTTTTGCGACAATTACGCTAACAGGACGAGAGGAGCCGTCATGAAGCCACGTAACATTGCCATCGCCTGCGGTGTCGCGGGAGTCGCCGTCGGCCTTGCCGCTGCCGCCGGCATCGTTTACCGCAAGCAAATCAAGTCCGCCGCGTCACTCAAACGCTTGACCGGCAACGCGGATGGCTATGACCTGTACGCAATCGACATCGCCTACGACTACGATCTTGATCGCATCATCGCCGCTGGCGTGCGCGACGACCAGGCCTACATCGATGCCGTGGTGGCACAGGTGCTGCCCGGTGTGCCGGCACATGTCCAGGCGCCCCAGTTTGCCTGCAGCGCTTTTGTCGCCGTAGATGCCGAAGGCCGCGTGCGCACCGGTCGCAATTACGACTTTAAGGACGACACCTCGGCGCTGCTGGTGCGCAATCACCCACGCGGCGGCTATGCCTCCATCGGGTTTGCCGCCCTTAACAACCTGGGCGATAACACTCCGCTTGACTCCGTCGGCGGACGCGCTGCGGCGTTGATGGGCCCGTTTGCCCAGCTCGACGGCGTCAACGAATGTGGCGTGTCCATTGCCGTGCTCACCCTGGATTCCAAACCTTGTGACCAGGACACGCAGCGCCCCGTCATCAACACTTCGCTCGCCATCCGTCTGGTGCTCGACCGCGCGGCCACCACGCAGGAGGCCGTCGACCTGCTTTCTGCCTACGACATGCACGCCATGGCCGGACGCGACTATCACTTCTTTATCAACGACGCCGCCGGTGACGCGCGGGTGGTGGAGTGGGATCCGCGCGATCCCGACCGTGCATGCAAGGCGACGCCCGTACGCCAGGTCACGAACTTCTACGCCTGCTATGGCGACGAGGTGCTGCCCAACCAAAAGAATGGCGAGATGGGCCATGGCAAAGAGCGCGCCATCGCCATCGCCGATGTCCTTGACGCCCATGTCGGTGCCCAGGACGAAACGATTGCCTGGGAAGCCCTGCGAGCCGCAGCGCAAGAGCCCAATCCGGAAGACATCACCAGCAATACGCAATGGTCGGTCGTCTTTGACAATACCGAGCCCGCTGCCGCCATCACGCTGCGCCGCCACTGGGGCAACGTCGATGCCTTCGCACTGTAAGGAGCCAGGCCCGTCGACCTTACGTTCCCTGACGTTGCTTACATTTCCATACGCTTGAGCTAACACGTTTTACCCCCGTATCAACAGTGTGCGGGGGTAAACTTATGCGCATGTTATAACTTGCCCGGAAGGATTCACCATGCTTAGGATCGGTCTTCTTACCAGTGGCGGCGACTGCCAGGCGCTCAACGCCACCATGCGCGGCATTGTCAAAACGCTTATGACCAATAGCGAAGAGCCTATCGAGATCTATGGTTTTGAGGACGGCTACCAGGGCCTTATCTACAGCAGGTTCCGCGTCATGACGCCCGCCGATTTTAGCGGTATCCTCACCCGCGGCGGCACCATCCTGGGCACGAGTCGCACACCGTTCAAGCGTCTGGATACCCCCGAGACCGATGGTGTCGAGAAGGTGCCGGCGATGGTCCACACCTATCATAAGCTGCAGCTCGACTGCCTGTTTATGCTGGGCGGTAACGGCTCCACCAAGACCGCCAACCGCCTGCGCGAAGAGGGCCTCAACGTTATCGCCCTGCCCAAGACCATCGATAACGACACCTGGGGCACCGAGCTGACGTTTGGCTTTACGAGCGCCATCGACGTCGCCACCAAGTGCATCGACGACATTCACACCACCGCCTCGAGTCACGGCCGCGTGTTCGTTATCGAGATCATGGGCCACAAGGTTGGCTGGATCCCGCTGTACGCCGGCGTCGCGGGCGGCGCGGATGTCATCTTGATTCCCGAGATCCCCTACGACATGGACAACGTCATCAAGACCATCGAGCATCGCATGGAGACCGGCAGCCGCTTTACCATCGTAGCCGTCGCCGAGGGTGCTATCTCCAAGGAGGACGCGGCGCTGTCCAAGAAGGAGTACAAGAAGAAGCTCGCCGAGCGTACGAGCCCGTCAATCGTGTACGACATCGCCAAGGAGATCGAGGCCAAGACCGGTCGCGAGACCCGCGTCGCCATCCCCGGCCACACGCAGCGCGGCGGCCAGCCCGACGCCCAGGACCGCATCTTTGCGACCCAGTGCGGCGTCGAGGCAGCGCTCGGCTGCCTACGCGGCGAGTTTGGCTACATGATTGCCCTGCGTGACGGCAAGATGTGCCACATGCCGCTCGAGGAGGTCGCCGGCAAGCTCAAATATGTCGACCCCCAGAGCGATCTGGTGCGCGAGGCCAAGGCGTTGGGCATCAGCTTCGGCGACGAATAGCCTCGGCTGGAATCCACCCCATCGGGCCCTCCGACCCCGCCCGACGTATTTCGATTTGGCTCCTCCCTTGACTCCGTCAAAGGTCGCCAATCGAAATCGTCGGGCGGGGTCGGAGGGCCCTGCGTTTACATACTCGCCGGGGCTATTCGTCTTCTTGCTGCGGGTGCCTGGGCTGGAATTGAGTTGCGGTGAAATAGTTCCTGCTTAGTCCGCAAATGGCTGAATCCAAAAACTATTCCACCGCAACTTACTGAGTGGGGGCTCTTGGCTGCTACTTGCACTGACATTTTTCCTGAAATGGCTGGTCGTTAGGGGTTGCTACCGGTAGTTGCGGTAGGGTTGGGGCAGATTCTAACTAGAAATGGTGGTCGCTACCGGTTGTTCTCGGCATACTCGGCTCATTCGATTCGACCATCAAACGAAAGGAACCACCATGGATCTTGCGATGGCACAGCGCCTCGTCGATCGCCGCAAGGCTGCCGGGCTTTCTCAGGAGGCGCTTGCCGCCCAGCTGGGTGTGAGTCGTCAGGCTGTCAGTAAATGGGAGCGCAGCGAATCCTCGCCCGATACCGATAACCTTATTGCGCTCGCCGCGCTGTATGGCGTGTCGCTGGATGAGCTGCTGTATGGGGAGGCGGCCAACGATGCCGACGACCTGGAGGACGGTAGCGCCGACACCGAGACGGCGGATGTGGCTGACGAGGCTGAGGATTCTGCCGAGCACGCCGATTGCGGCGACAAACCACTTGTCGACATTTCCCTCGCGCGCGGTATCCACGTCATTGATCCCAATAAGGGCGAGGAAGTCCATGTTGGTTGGAGCGGCATCCATGTGACCAACGAGCGCAAGGGCGAAGAGGTGCATGTGGGGCCGGGCGGCGTGCATATCGATACGCTTGAGGACGATGGACATAGCGTGCGCACCAATGACGACGGCACCGTCACCATCGACGGCGAGACGTTTTCCAGCTGGAAGGAAGCACACGACAAGCTCGACCATCATGGCAAGCATTTCCACACCAAGGCCGGACGTGCATGGAACAAATTCCCCTTCCCCGCACTTGTCACTCTCGCCTATCTGGTGCTCGGCATTGTCTACGGCACATGGGGCATGGGGCTTTTCCTCGTCTTTTTGATTCCCGTTTACTACGCGATTGGTGACTTTATCGATCGGCGCCACCTGTCTAAGCTGATCGAGGTCATCTACCCGGCAGCCGCCATCGCTTGGTTCCTCTACATGTGGCTCTGTTTGGGACAGCCCCATCCTGCATGGATCATCCTCATCACGATTCCCATCATAAAGGCGCTCATGCGCTGGTGCCGCAAACAATGGAAGCACCGCAAACAGGCTTAACACGCTCCGACCCACCAGCACCCAACCGCCCCCGCCCTTCTCCTAAGTTGCGGTGAGATAGGAACTGTTTTGAGGCTCCAAAGCGCCAAACAGTCCGTATATCACCGCAACTTACAAACAACTGGGTCAGTTCCGGCACGGAGATTAGCATTGAGCTGACCGCGCGCCAAGAAAAGGGCCTATTTACTACGTTTAACTCGAGAGGGCCGACCATACCCGCCTTTTCCGAAAACTGGCAAGCCCTCTACCTGCGGTTTTAATTTCATAATCTTTGTCACGGTCGAGGGTGTGGTAGCAAACGTAGTAGATAGGCCCATTTTGTGGCATACGACCCATACAAGCCCAATCTCGAAGGCCAAAGAGAGCCTCTCATCCACGCCTGCGAGCGAAAACCAAATAGAATGAAAGGCAAATGGAAAAGCCCGTTTAACGAGCGGAGGACATATGCGCGACGTAGCCGAAAGCGACTGGAAGCTGTTTAAGAAAATGCTTCCTCAATGGCAAGAACGTTATATGGAAAAGCTCATCGGCCAGTACGTTGAGATGCTGTACGGCGACAGTGAAGCGTCCAGTAGATTTTGGGCACTAGAAGAGCGCCTCAATAGAGACAAGCTGTCCTCAGGCGTAATTGCAAACGACATTCGCCGCAGCACAATGCACCGCGAGATAGCCAATTTGCTTATCGACAGCGTGATCACCCTTGACGACCTTGACGGTTTTACCGAGGACATTAAGAGCTATGCGCAACACTGGATTGGCCAGTAAGAGCACTGAACGACAGACATCCCCAGCAAAACGGGGCAAACGCCGGGCCACATAATGGTTGTCCGGCGTTTGCCCAGATAAAACCTGCCAAAATAAACCTGTCCCTTTTTGGCAGGTTACTCGGCGCTCTTGAGGGCACCGACCATGTCAATCTTGTTGAGGGTACGGTTGGTGGCAAGGTTGACGATAAACGTAAAGCCAAAGGAAAGCACCACGGCGAGCACGTAGCTTAGCGGCTCGACCTCGACGTCAAAGTACAGCGACGGCATCTGCAAAATATACGTAAAACTCTCGGCCAGCAAGCCGCCCAGCGGCACGCCCAGCGCAGCGCCGATCGCCGTGAGGATCAACGTCTCCTTGTTGACGTAGTGGTGCACCTCGCCACGGCGGAAGCCCAGCACCTTGATGGTCGCCAGCTCGCGTTCGCGCTCGGAGATATTCGTGTTGGACAGCGTAAACACCACCACAAACGACAGGCACGCCGCCATAAAGGTCACGAGCACCACGACCGAATTGATAATCGTAAAGTTCGCCTCATAGTTTTCCCAATGCTCGGCCGTACTCGAAATCGTAAGCCAACCGTCACTCTTAAGATTCTTGCTAAACGCAATCTGGTCGGCCGACGAACCCTTAAGCAGCACAAAGACGCCGTTAAGGCGTGCACTTCGACCGAACGCGCGCTCATAGGTGCCCTGCGTCATGTAAAGCGTGTTGCCCAGATAGTTGAGCGAGATGTCGCTGACTTTGACCTTGGCAACATTGAGCGACGAATCCTGGACGTGTGCCGTATCGCCCGGCTTGATCCCCAGCACCAGCTGAGAGCTCTTGCTCAAATACACATCCCCGTCACGCAGGGCGAGCGGTTCTTTGGACTCGTCCTCTAGGCGCACGTAGTCATCCAGGTCGTTCGTGCGGTCATCGGGCACCACGATCAGCTGCACAGTCTCGCTCTTACCGCCAAACGTAAAGGTGACGTTGTCGGTCATAATCGGCAGCGTCGAAGTCACAGTCACGTTGGAATCATTGGCTGCACTGCGCTCATCCAGTGCCGCGCACGTCTGCGAAAAATCATCGGGATTGGCAACCGCCAGCAGGTCATAGCGCGTGATATGCCCGTACTGCTTGGGCGACAACGCGACCGACGTATCACGGATGCCCATACCGCAAATCACGAGCGCCGTGCAGCCCGCAATGCCAAAGATGGTCATAAAGGCGCGCTTTTTGTAGCGGAATAAGTTGCGTGCAGCGACCTTGTTCAAAAAGCCCATGCGGTGCCAGATAAAGCCGATGCGCTCGAGCAGAATGCGCGAGCCGGCGCGCGGGGCCTTGGGGCGCATGAGCGAGGCTGGGGTCTCGGCCATCTCGTGGCGGCAGGCGATAATCGTGGCGCCCACCACGCCCACGGCAAACAGCGCTACCGACACGAGTGATGACACGATGTCGTACGAAAGCAACATCTGGGGCAGTGAGTACATGTCGTCGAACACCGTAAACAAGAACAGCGGCAGGCCCACAAAGCCGATGATGTTGCCGAGCACGCCACCGATCAGACACGCCCACAGCGAGTAGTCCACATATTTGGACAGGATACGCCCGCATGAATAGCCGAGCGCCTTGTACAGGCCAATAAGCGTGCGCTCCTCCTCGACCATGCGGGTGGCGGTGGTGAGGCTGATAAGCACGGCGACGATAAAGAAGATGAACGGGAACACCGTGGCGATGGCCTCGATCGAAGAACTATCGCTCTCGACGCTCGAGTAGCTTGCGATATTGCCGCGGTCCTGGATGTACCAGGTGCATTCGCCCAGGTCAGAGAGCTCGGCGCGGGCATCGGCAAACTGCTGGTCGGCGGCGGCACGGCGCTGGTCCAGGTCGGCTTGCGCCTGCGCACGCTCGTCGCTGCCCTCGGCCATGCGATTGATGTTGTCCTGCTCGATCCCAAAGACCATATTCGCCTGACGCTCAGCCGCGTCCAAGCTCGCCGGTGTGTCGACCGTCAGCTCCTGAGCGCGCGCCTTCTCACGCTCCTCGCGGATCTTCTCGATATTGCCCTTGACCTCATTGATCTTTGCCGAGTAGGCATCCGAATAGGAGTTGAGGCTCTTGGCTCCCTCGACGACCACGTGGACAGCGGAGTAGGAAGAAGATGTCGCGGCATCCTCGCTCACGTAGAACTTGTAGTCCGCAGTCGAAGCAGCGCGAAAGGCGTTGACTGTCGAGTCGGAGCTCACGTCGGTAGGATCGAGAACCTCGGCCGTGATGGTGTAGTCCCCATCGGCAAACTGGTCCTTGGCGCTTTGGTTCGACGAGCTCGCATCGTTGGCGGCAAAACTCACCGTATCGCCGATTTTCTTGCCCGAAGCCTTCAAAAAACGTGAGGTCACTGCCACTTCGCCCGAAGTCTCGGGCAGCTCGCCGCGTACTAGCACCGGTTGGTCAATATTCTCTTTGGAGAGGCTCTGTACGACGACACGCTCGCGCGTCGTACCCACGGCGGTATAGGCGGTCTCGGTATAGATGCCCTCGGCCGTCTCGACGCCATCGACCTCTTGGATCGCGGCAAGATCGTCATCGGTCAGACCATAGGTCGACTGCACGTTGATGTCATAGACATTCTGCTGGTCAAAATAGGCGTCGACCGAATCACACAGGTCCTCGCAGCCCGCCTTAAGGCCGCACATCACGCTCACGCCAAGCGCGGTGATCACAACGATAGACAAGAAGCGTTTGAGGCTGCCGCGAATCGTGCGGTAGATGCCACGGCGAAAAACCGTCGGCACCATATCGTTTGAGCTTTGGGCGGTACGGTAGGTCGTAAAATCCTGCTCGCGCTCCGTGTTCTGCGCGTCGCGGCGTTGACTGTTTTGGCGGTCCTGATTCATGGGCGCTACCACTCGATCGTCTCGATAGGCACAGGATTTTGCTGGACCGTCTCGCTCTCCACGCGGCCGCTCTTAAAGCGGATCAGGCGATCGGCCATGGGCGCCAGCGCAGAGTTGTGGGTGATGATGATGACCGTAATGCCTTGCTTGCGGCAAGTGTCCTGTAGCAGCTGCAAGATCTGCTTGCCAGTTTTGTAGTCGAGTGCACCCGTAGGCTCGTCGCACAAAAGCAGCTTGGGGTTCTTAGCCAGCGCGCGGGCGATGGATACGCGCTGCTGCTCGCCGCCCGAAAGCTGCGCCGGAAAGTTAGCGAGGCGGTCGCCCAGGCCAACCTGGCGAAGCGTTTGCTCGGCATCGAGCGAATCGGGGCAGATCTGCGCCGCGAGTTCGACGTTCTCAAGCGCCGTCAGGTTAGGGACCAGATTGTAGAACTGAAAGACAAAGCCGACGTCAGCGCGACGGTATTCCACAAGCTGAGCCTCGTTGGCAGAGCTCACGTCACGCCCGTCCACCGTCACGGTGCCAGAAGTTGCCGTGTCCATGCCACCCAGGATGTTGAGCGCCGTAGTCTTGCCGGCACCCGAGGCGCCCAGGATAATGGCGAGCTCGCCGCGCTCAACGGTAAAGCTCGCGCCGTCGAGCGCGTGAATGCGGGCATCGCCCTCGCCGTACGCCTTGATGACGTCTTTGAATTCGATATAAGCCATCGATTAATTCCCATCTGGTCGGATAACTCTTTAGTATTACCCATTTCCCACCTACCAAAAAGGGACAGGTTTATTTTGGCAGGTTTTATAAGGGGAAACGTACCTCTTTGGGGGCAGCGCGGGACGCGCAGGGGCGGCCGTGCAGATCGGCACAGCCGTCTCACGTGGAATCGACCGACGCCTGCCTTTCCGTGACACCGGCAACTCGTTTTTGCTTGTTGGCATGGCCGCCATTATGCCTTGGGACTGAGCACTCAAATTCTCACTCCTCATTGCCACGCTTGCCGCAAGCTATCAGGGTGACGAGATGACGACGCTCGCTGTAGCAGCGCAGCCACACTCTATAAGCGAGGCGTTTGCCAGCAAAAAAGCGCGCGACAGGGTAAGCCCGCCGCGCGCTATCCTATGCGGACTAGTTATTGTTGTTGGTCATCGAGGCCACTGCTGCCGCAAGATTGGAAATGGGCATCGTCTGCAACCAGATGCGACCGGGACCGGTGAGCACGGTGTTGAACACGCCCTCGCCACCAAACATGATGTTTTTGACGCCCTTGACCATTTGAGCGTCGATGCTCACGGTCTCCTCAAAGCCGGCCACGTTGCCGGTATCCACAATCATCTGCTGGCCAGCAGCGAGCTCGTACTCAACCAGGTCGCCGTCGATCTCGGCAAAAGCAACACCCGAGCCCGTGAGCTTCTGCATGATAAAGCCCTCGCCGCCAAAGACGCCGGCCTTTGCCTTCTTGTTAAAGTGAATGCTCAACTCGACGCCACTTTCCGCGGCAAGGAACGAACGCTTCTGCAAAATCCAGCTCTTGCCCGGACCGATCTCGATTGGCACGATGCGGCCGGGGAAGCAGGAGCCAAACGCGATCATGCCATCGCCACGCGCGGTCCAAATGTTTTGGAACAATGCCTCACCCGAAAAAGCCTTGGAGAACATCTTGCCGATGCCACCGCCCGAGGTAGACATTTCCATGTTGGGGGTCATCCAAGCCATGGCGCCGCTTTCGGTGATCATGGATTCGCCATCGCTAAGGTTGCACGTAACAACCGGGAAAGCCCCTCCGCCGATCTCGTACTGCATGACCGTCTCCTTTCCACTCAGGAGCCGAATAACGATGCCTATATTTTAGCAGGTAGAGATGCATATGTTCACACCGCCCATGCCCTCTCCTGCGGACGTTTCCCCAGATAAAACCTGCCAAAATAAACCTGTTCCTTTTTGGCAGGTTTTAAAGGCAAACGGTGAAGGTGATCTGGTTGCCGTGACCGGATACGGTGGCGGCGCCTCCATGGGCCTCGGCGATGGCACGCACCACGGACAGGCCCACGCCCGAGCCACCCGTCTTGGAGCTGCGCGACGCATCCGCACGATAGAAGCGATCGAACAATCGGTCCAGGTCGCCCTCGGGCAGCTCGTCCACGGCGTTCGATACGACAAGCTCGGCGGCGCCCTTGCCTTTGCCGTGCGAAACGGCGCACAGGCTCAGCTCAATCACGCTGCCCTCGCTCGCATAGCGCGTGGCGTTGTCCAGTAGCAACTCAACCACCTGCGCCACCGCCGCGGCATCGGCATGGGTCCGCACGCCGGTCGCAATCGACGTCGACAGGCGTTTACCGCCTGAGACCGCCACCGACTTAAACGGCGCCGCCACCTTGTTCACCGCCTCCGAAAGATCGATCGACGCCATGGTAAAGCCCGCCGAGCCCTCGTCCATGCGTGCCAAGAACACCAAGCGCTCCGTGAGCGCCGATAATAGCGCACCCGCACTCGCCTTAGTGCTGCCTTAGCAGGTCGATGAGCATATTTAAAAAAGCAAGGTTATAGCTTAGTCGGACTTAAGGAACGGGCGGTTTCACATCTCGCCCTGCAAACAACGCCCGTACAGCGAGCGCGCTTGCCGCATGGGCGTTGCGGCCGCCTGCAGCTTATAGATAGGCACCCTCGAGGCGCAGCAGCCATTCTTTGCGATCCAGTCCACCGGCGTATCCGTTGAGCGATCCGTCGGCCGCGACCACGCGATGGCACGGCACGATTATCGAAATGGGATTACGCGCAACCGCAGCCCCCACCGCACGAGGAGACACGACGGGCGCCTCGTTTCCCGGCACACGATGTCGAGCTGCAACACGCTGGGCGACCTCGCCATACGTAGCGACCTCGCCACGCGGAATTGAAAGCAGTTCAAACCAAACCTCACGCTGGAACGCCGTGCCAATCAAATACAACGGCGGCGTAAACCGAGGCTCCTGCCCCGCAAAATAAGCATTCAGCCAAGCCCAAGAACGCTCAAGCACCGAAAAAGCCGCGCCATTTGCCGGACTCACCGAAGACATCCCACCGGTACCAGAAACCGCATCGGTACCTACGACATACTCCGCATCCTCTTTGAGCAGCGTAGAGCCAAAGTGCTCCTGCCCCTCAAACCAAAGCCCCGTCAAACCGCGGCCATCAGCGGCAAGCAGGATTTCGCCCAAAGGCGAGGCAAATGTCGTCGTGACCACCAGCGGCTCCTTTCAAAACTCAGCAAACATAATACCGCGAACTGTGCAGACAACCCCCGCAGATACGTCCGGGCGGGCTCGCAATTACTTCAGCGAGGCTGTTTTTCCCAATCAAGCGAAGAAGACGCGGGGCTTCGACGCCAGGGCGGTACCCCCGCCAGCTGAGCTCTAATACTTTCCCGAGAAGTGAACGAGTAAAAACGAAGCCCCGGAGCATCCACACCTTTAGACCAAAAAACCGCAGGATTCGCGCTGCAAAACCGCAGGAAATAGCGGTCAAAATATGCCAATGCTTCGGGGGTCCAAATAAGGTCGTTCACTTCACGGGAAAAGTATTAGACCTCAATTCGCACCAAGCCCAAAGTCACCCCAGGCAGCAGGCGCGAAGCGCCGCCGCTGCCGCCACGGCCCCGCAGTAGACCCAGGCGGCAGGCGCGAAGCGCCGAGGCCGCCGCCGGGACCAGAGCCCGCAACAACCACGCGCCCCCACATCAGCCCAGCGGCCCCAACCAACAACGTCCCCATCGCAGAGCGCTCGCAACAGCGTCACCGCAGGCGGGGGCCGGGCTTGGTTTTCAGAACATTCCGCAGACCAGTGTGGCGCCTTGTCCGCGGCTCCGAAGGAGCAGGACAAGGCGCCACACATGGTCGAGGACGTTCTGAAAACCAAGCCCGGCCCCCGCCGGACAGGTCAAACTACTCGCAGAGCAGCTTAGCGATCTGGACGGCGTTGGTTGCCGCGCCCTTACGGATTTGGTCGCCGCAGCACCAGAAGGTGATGCCGCGCGCGGCCTCGGGGTTCGAGATGTCGCGACGCACGCGGCCGACCCAAATCAGGTCCTGGTCGGACGTATCCATCGGCATGGGGAAGCGGTCGTGTGCACCCTCGGCACCCAGATCGTCAACCAGCTTGACGCCGGGAGCGGCAGCCAGCGCAGCACGGGCCTCCTCGACCGTAATATCGCGCTCAAACTCGAGCGTAATGCTCTCGGAGTGCGAACGCAGCACGGGCACGCGCACGCAGGTGCAGTTCACGCGCAGCTCGGGCAGATGCATGATCTTACGGCCCTCGTTTTGCAGCTTCATCTCCTCGGAGGTAAAGCCCTCCTCCTTGACGCCGCCAATCTGCGGAATCAGGTTGCTCGCCAGCTGGGCGGCAAATGCACGCGGCTCGGGAATCTCCTCGCCGCGACCCAGGGCGGCCAGCTGAGCCTCGAGCTCGGCCATACCGGGAGCGCCGGCACCCGAAGCCGCCTGATACGTCGAGACGATCATGCGCTTCACGCCGGCGAGCTGATGCAGCGGCCACGTGGGAACCAGGCCGATGATAGTCGCGCAGTTGGGATTGGCGATAAGGCCGTGATGCCACTTGATATCGTCGGCATTGATCTCGGGCACGACCAGCGGCACCTCGGGATCCATGCGGAAGGCATGGCTGTTGTCTACCACGATGGCGCCACGCTTGACGGCCTCGGGCAGCAGCTCCTTCGCGATATCGTCGCCGGCAGCGCCGAGTACGATGTCGCAGCCCTCAAAGGCCTCGGGGCAAGCTTCCTCGATCACAACCTGCTCGCCGCGGAACTCGACGGTCTTGCCCGCAGAGCGCGCGCTCGCTAGCAGCTTGAGCTTGCCGACCGGGAACTCCTGCTCGTTGAGACACTCGAGCATCTGGGTGCCAACAGCTCCCGTCGCGCCCAAAATAGCAACCGTGTACTGTTTCATGCTTCCCCCTTTTAAGGTTGTGGCTTTTGCCCGCACGCCGAGCAGGCTAAATGTTCTTGCCCAGTTTATACAAAAACGGGACGGGCATGAAACCCGCCCCGTCGAAACGAAACCGAAATGAAACGCCCCACGGCAGATTTTGGGGCATGTCCCAAAATCTGCCGGAATGGCCGCTACTTGTGGAGGGCGGCCAGGGCGGGTTCGACCGGCGCGGGAGCCTCCAGGTCCGCGACTTTCACAATGCCGTTCTCGTCGGAGAAGGCACGGTAAATGGTCTGAATCGCCAAGTCGAAGTCCTTCTCCTCGACGCCGATAATGATATTGATCTCATCGCAGCTCTGCGAAATCATACGCACGCTCACGCCCGCCTGGCCAAGCATGCCAAACAGGTGGCCCGAGATACCTGCACGGCCGCGCAGGTTACGACCGACGGTCGCGATAAGTGCCAAGCCCTCGACCACCTCGATCTCGAGCGGCTCGACCTCCTGCTGAATGTCGCCTACGAGCGAGTACAGCGAATCGCGCACGTCCTGCTCCTGCACCACAGCACCAAAGCGGTCGACACCGGTGGGCATGTGCTCGACGGAAACGTCATAGCGTTCGAAGACCGAAAGCGCACGGCGCATAAAGCCGACGCGCGGCTTGGTACGGTCGCGGGCAACGTTGATGGCGACAAAGCCGCGCTTACCGGTCACGCCGGTAATGATGGGCTCTGCCTCACCCTCGTCAGCCGTCTCGCTAATGATGGTGCCGGGGTCCTGCGGCGCATTGGTGTTCTTGATGACCAGTGGAATGCCTGCCTCGCGCACAGGGAACACGGCCTCCTCGTGCAGGACGCTTGCACCCATGTACGAAAGCTCGCGCAGCTCCTCGTAGGTAACGCGGGCGATGGGCTGAGCCTCGGGCACAATGCGAGGATCAGCAGAATAGAAGCCCGAAACGTCGGTCCAGTTCTCGTACAGGTCGGCGCCCAGGCACTTGGCCAGGATCGAGCCCGAGATATCGCCGCCGCCACGGTCGAGCAGCTTGATTTGACCCTCACGCGTCGCGCCGTAGAAACCGGGCATGACAAAGCCGCCCTGCTGACCGTACTCCTGCACCAGCTCGGAGGTGCGGTTCATGCTGAGCGTACCGTCGTGATGGAACGCCACGACCGTCGCGGCGTCCAGGAACGGCAGGCCCAGATACTCGGCCATCAGGCGAGCGGTGAAGTACTCGCCACGACTCACGAGCTCCTCGGTGGAGTAGCCGCCCGAGCGGGCGCGCTCGGCAAAGGCCGCGAACTCCTCGCGGATGGGATAGGTGAGCTCCAGCTCGTCAGCGATATCAAAATAGCGCTGCCCAATGTCCTCGAGCAGCTCCTCGCACGACACGTGGTACTTAACGTGCGCGTTAACCAGGTAGAGCAGGTCGGTCACCTTGGTGTCGCCCTTAAAGCGGCGACCGCAGGCAGAAACCACCACAAAACGGCGGGCCGGATCGGCATCGACAATGGCCTTGATCTTCTTAAAGTGTTCGGCGTCGGCGACAGACGAGCCGCCAAACTTGGCAATCTTAATCATGGGCTGGAGGTTACCTTTCTAAAAGCCTCTGCAAACCTGTTTTGCGCGCTCTGATACCATGGTTTCACCGATTGGGACCAAGGCATCCGAGGAGCAGTGTTATATGGGAACTTATCATAGTACACGAGGACGCACTTTATCGTGCTCAAGTAAGGTGGCAATCCGCACCGGCATCGCTCCCGACGGGGGTTTGTTTGTCTCGGACGAGCTTGGCACCCAGCAGGTCGATATCAGCTCGCTTGCAGATAAATCGTACTTTGAAATCGCTCAAGATGTGTTGGGAATGTTACTGAATGATTACACGGCCGAAGAAATTTCGGCGTGTGTCGACGAGGCATACCGCGGCACGTTCGCGAGCGAAGAGGTTACGCCGCTCGTCAAACTCGACGCTGCGCCGGGCGCTGACGCCCCTCAGACCTATGTGATGGAACTCTTTGGCGGCCCCACGAGCGCCTTCAAGGACGTCGCCCTGCAGATGCTCCCCCGCCTTATGGCCCGCACCTCCGCCAAGGACGGCGGCGCCGAGCGCATCATGATCGTCACCGCCACGTCGGGCGACACGGGCAAGGCAGCACTCGCCGGCTTTGCCGACGCTCCGGGCACGGGCATCACTGTCTTTTATCCCGAGGGCAAGGTCAGCCGCGTCCAGAACCTGCAGATGTCCACTCAGGAGGGCGATAACGTCGCCGTCTGCGGTATCCGCGGCAACTTCGACGACGCCCAGAGTGCCGTCAAGCGCATCTTTGCCGATAAGGAACTTGCCGAGCGCTTGGAGGCCGCCGGCACGGTGCTCTCGAGCGCCAACTCCATCAACGTCGGCCGCCTGGTGCCGCAGGTTGTCTACTACTTTGCCGCCTATGCGCAGCTACTGCGCGCCGGCGCCATCAAGGCCGGCGATGCCGTGGAGTTCTGCGTGCCGACCGGCAACTTTGGCGATATCCTGGCCGGCTACTATGCCAAGCGCATGGGTCTGCCCGTCGCCAAACTCGTCGTGGCCAGCGACAAGAACAACGTGCTCGCCGACTTCCTGACCACCGGCGTCTACGACCGCAACCGTCCGTTCTTCACGACCATCTCGCCGTCGATGGACATCCTTATTAGCTCCAACCTGGAGCGCATGCTCTACTTCCTGTCCGACGGCGACTGTGAGCTCGTTGCCGGCCTTATGGAGCAGCTTGCCCAGACCGGCCGCTACGAGGTACCCGCCGAACTGCTGGCAAAGATTCAGAGCGTCTTTGGCTGCGGTTGGGCCAGCGAGGACGAGGTCCGCGCTGCCATCAAGAGCTGCTGGGACGCGAACGGCTACGTGATCGACCCGCACACCGCTTGCGGCTACCACGTCTTTGAGCAGGTCGCTTCCGCCGAGGGCGCCAAGGCCCGCGTGCTGCTTTCGACCGCCAGCCCCTACAAGTTCCCACGCGCCTGCTGCGACGCCCTGGGGCTCGACGTTCCCGAGGATGATTTTGAGGCTATGCGTGTGCTCGAGCAGGCCACCAACACGGTCGCCCCGACCCAGCTCGCCGAACTCGAATCCAAACCCGTCCGTTTCGAAGACGTCTGCGACGTCGATGAGATGGCAAGCTACGTCGAGTCTGCAGCAAAACGAATGAGCACCAACTAGATTCCTTATTAAGCGCCGGCGAAAGCCGGCGCACCTTCTTTTATCAGATAATCCCCGGGATGATGACGAACGCGCACAGCGTGCCTGGCTGTTTAGTTCGTCGCGAGTTCCGCACGCAAAGGAAAGCACTTAATGTGCTTTCCGTCTTGCGCAGGACTGCCCGAGCAGCGAACTAAACAGCCAGGCACGCCAGGAGGACTCACATGATCAAAATCACCGTCCCAGCAACGAGCGCCAACCTAGGCATCGGCTACGACACCCTCGGCATGGCCGTCAGCCTCTACTCGCACTTCACCTTCGAGCGCGCCGACAAGCTCACCATCACGGGCTGCCCCGAGGAGTTTCAAAACGAGAACAACCTAGTCTACGTGAGCTTTGTCGACGCACTGGCCGCATGGGGCGAGCCGGCCTTCCCCGTCGCCATCGACATTCAGACTGACGTTCCCGTCGCCCGCGGCCTGGGCTCCAGCTCAACCTGCGTCGTCGCCGGCATTATGGCCGCCGCCGCGCTGACAGGCCACACCGTCGACCGCGCCGAGCTCGTCCGCATTGCCACCGAGGTCGAGGGCCATCCCGATAACGTCGCCCCCGCCATCCTGGGCGGCGCCGTCTGCTCCTTTACGCCGACCGATTCGCTCCCCCAGTGCCTGCGCTACGAGGTGAGCGATCGCTTGCGTTTTATTACCGTGATTCCGCCCTACGAGGTACATACGAGCGAGGCGCGCAAGGTTGTGCCGCAGGAGATTCCACTCTCCACCGCCGTATGGCAAATGGGCCGCATCGCCGGCATGACGCGCGGCCTGGAGACCGGCGACCTGGATCTGATTGCCGCCGCCAACGACGACCGCATCCAAGAGCCGTATCGCCGTCGCCTCATCCCCGACTACAACGCCGTGCGCGACACCTGCCTTAACGGCGGCGCTAAGACCATCTGGATCAGTGGTTCGGGCTCGACCCTCATGGCCGTGACTGACGACACCATCGTGGCAAAGTTCCTACAGGTCAAACTGCGTGAACAGTTCCCCAAGTGTGACACGCACATTCTGACGTGCGACACCGAGGGCGCTCAAATCGAGTACCTGTAGCGCCCTGCCTCATTGCTCTCACCGGTCCCCTTGGGGCTTCCCCTGAAAACGTCCTCGATTATGAATTGCCCCGTCGTGCGCTTCGCGCGACGGGGCAATTCGATCTGCGGATTGTTTTCAGGGGAAGCCCCAAGGGGACCTTCGCAGCCTCGACAGGATAATCGCATTCGCTGATTTAATTATCGCCCGATTCGCGGCGCAATCTATTTATCTCCGCTGCTCAGAACCGCCTCAAGTCTTTGCACGAGAACTCCGACGGTAATTCCAAGTGCCTCTGCATAGGCGAACTGCTCATAAACCCTAAGACTGCGTTCCCCGGTTTCGACTTTCGAGATGAACGACTGAGGTACCCTCAGTTTCTTTGCGAGTTCAACCTGAGTGATACCTTGTTCCCGACGAATCTGGGAGAGGCACTTTCCGCATGTCCTATTAGCATCAACGTTCATACCGTTTACGCTATATTCCATTTTGATATATCCCAAACTAGGATATATTCATGTGAGTATCTGTTTCACTTATCGCAATTGTTCGCATCGCACATTTGAAACGAGAGAGGGGACTCGATAAGCATGGATGACGAGATGAAAGAGCCCAATAGTGAGCAAACGCCCAGTGCATCTGATGAACAGAAGCCGAATATCGAAGGGAAGCAGGTTTCTGATGGTGCTGACGACACCACCTCCCCTGACGATCGATCATCAAATGAAGACGGTGCCACATGCAATAAGGAAGAGGACGATTTACTTCTAACGAGTGCCATTAACAAACTTGGTGGTAATAAACGAGCGGCTATCGCAACTGCTGCGATAGTTGCCGTCATCTTCTGCTTACCCATGCTGTTTCCTCAAATGTTTTGCACCCACAAACTTTGGACCAATGCAAACTGTACAAGCCCTCGCACCTGTAAAAGTTGCGGCAAAACCGAGGGGAAACCGCTCGGACATGAATGGGAAGAAGCAACATGCACGGTTCCGAAGACCTGTCAACGCTGCGGCAAAACCGAAGGGAAACCCCTTGGGCATCAACCAGGTTCTTGGACTACCGAAGTCGATTACGTTGACGCCACCTCGAAGGAAATTCGAGAATGCGGGAGATGCGGAGAGGTCGTTGACACCCGCAACGAAAAGGAAATTACTTCCTTTCTTGGCGACGGATCGTTTTCAATTTCACCTGAAGGCTTTATTGAACGACTTAACGAGGAATTCTCCGATATTCCCAATTGCAGCAGTATGAAGGCGAGTTACGAGTTAGACGATAGCGGCACGGGACTCGAGCTTCAGATAAAAAATGGCTCTACGCTTGCCGGTATTGGAGGTTTTTTCTCGGACTCGAGCAGTCAACTACTATTCAGCTATCTTGGATCAGAAAACTGCTTCAAAAACATAGTCATGTACTTCGAAAATTCAGATTATGCCGCGGCGACAGCATTAGCAACCATACAAGCAATTGATCCAACACTCTCATTTTCCGACGCTAAGGAGATTGGCGCTGCCTGCGTAGGTACGCCAACTGTCAAAAATGGAATTACGTACGCAATCTTAGCTTCAAATGGAGAATACTGGCTGAGCACCCGAATTGAATAATTTACTTTAATTGCTAAATGCAGACGCCTCTTACTCGCGGCATATTAAAGTTCAACCCCTGTTAGCATCGTCAATCGAAATATGCCCCGCCGAGCACTTTAGCTTGGCGGGGCATTTCGATACGTAGGCGGATTTTGATACCTAGAAGGCCCACATGCCCCCACTAGGCAGCCGGCTTCGCTGCTCAAATTGCTCGAACTGCAACTTGAGCAATCAGCGGCCAGCATCTCTTTTAGGCTGCGCTAGTTTCTTTGTATTCAAAGACTGGCTCTAAGATGTCTTCGATGTTGCAGTGGAGGGCTTTTGCTATGGCTCTTACGCCTGTTACCGAAGCTTCATTGATGTTTCTCTGGCGCTGCTCGTACATTTGGATTGAGCGGAGTGATACGCCCGATTCGTATGCCAGGTCTTGTTGGGTTTTCTTGAGCCGCTTTCTTGCTAGCGCCAGTTTGGTTTGACGAGGTGTTTTCTTCGCCATGTCGCAAATAAGACGCGTCACACGTTCCTCCGAGGCTTCGTGCCAGGGATGATACAGGTTATGCAGCACATCAAACGGAGCGACATGCAGCAGGTCTTCAAAAGACTCTCCCAGGCGCCACTGCAGATACGCCAATATCCAGCCCGTCCAGTATTCCGGTGTTTTCTCAAATCGATAGGTGCGGTCCGGCATAGACCTGGCTTCATAGCCCGACCTTTCGGCGATCAGTGCGAACAGCTCAACGCCCGATTTTCCCGATACGACCCATGCGTTGCCACGCTCAAACTCGCGGGCAACCCCGCTCAGACAAAAGAGTTCAGCAACTTCAGATCCTTCTGCTCCATAGTCATTGACGGCATAGTCAAAGCAGTCACCGAGGTTGTTCATTGCATCCTCGAGGTAGTAGACGGGGTATGTCCTACTCGGCCCACAATCCGTTAACTCTCGGATCATTTAAATCAACCCTCCCTGCCATTAAATCCCTAATGTCGATACCTTCGGAATCGAACCCGTTAACCGTATCCAAGTATTTGCGTCGAGCATTCTGCTCACGCTCAAAACGCTTGGGATAAAACTCAGACCCCGAAGCCTGCTTCCAATCGCAGAATCTAATCACCGAAAAAGCGCGCTCGCTCATAAGAGCATATTGAATACCCAAATCACCCAAGCGCATGATACGTTGCAGCTGTCTGAGCGATATCATGCCGCTGACAAACTGTCTTGCAAACGAAAAATAGGAGTCGTCAGCGCGATAGCCCCGAATAACGTCATATGAAGAAATATCAATCAGGCAGTTATCAAGTAGAAATCGTAGCCCTTCGCGCGCCAATGGCGTCGAGACATTGAACTCTCTGTTATTCGCCAGAATTGCAAGCCAGTTGAGAATCGAGAACTCACCTGATTCCAAATCCAAAATCGCAAGACCATCTAAATCAAGCTCATATCGATTCGCAATGCCATCAGACTCGGTCCGACATGCCCATTCCATCGCCATTTCCTCATGTGGCGTGCAATAAAACCCACGCCCATAGTCGTTGAACTGTCTACATCTATCCAGCGATGGATGTTCGACAACAACCTCCGACCCGTGCCATAGCTCCATAGCGACCTCCAAAAAATATCACCTCAGTGATAGTTTACCAATAACTATCACTGAGGTGATATAGATAGGAGCTTTGGGGGGGTTAACCTGATTAGAGGCAAGCCTCAGCGATGCGGCGCTTGAGCTCGTCGATGCCCACACCGGTCTGGGAGCTTGTGATGATTACGTTCTCGGCCGGGACATTGAGCTGCTTTTTGATGGCTGCTGCCTGGCGGGCCTGCTGGGTGCGGCTGAGCTTGTCGGCCTTGGTGAGACAGACGATAAAGTTGAACTCGTTGCCCTGCAGATAGTCGATCATGTCGTGATCGAGCTTGCTGGGGTCGTGACGAATGTCCACCAGCGAGACGACCAAGTTAAAGCTGCGCTCCGAGTCGAAGAAGTCGCCGATAAGCTCTGCCCAGCGGTCGCGCTCGGCCTTGGAACGACGGGCGAAACCGTAACCCGGCAGGTCCACGAAATGCACGTCGTCGGCCTCAAAGAAGTTGATGTTGCTCGTCTTGCCCGGCGTGCTGGAAACCTTGACCAGGTTCTTGCGGCCAAAAAGCTTGTTCATAATCGACGACTTGCCCACGTTGGAGCGGCCAACAAAGCTCACCTCGGGGCAGGTGGACTCGGGAATCTGCGAAACCTTGCCATAGCTGGCAACGAACTTGGCAAGCTGGTAGTTAATGGAATCGGCCATGGACACTCCTTGGTCGTAGGTTCTTACAAAAGAGCGCGCTAATAGATAGCAGCGATACGGCGGACGATATCGAGCGTAATGCCACTCGCGGTACGGGCATACTCGAACAGGTCGAACTCACGGTCGCAAATCGCATCGTACGCCTCGTCACAATTATCGCTGATAGCGCGCAACACCAGGCAATCGACACCATTTTTAGTTGCGACATGGGCAATCGCCGCGCCCTCCATGCCAACACAATCGGCATGCGTCGCCTCGATAGCGTCGTTGCGCATGGCGGCACCCGTCACAAAACGGTTGCCCGTGGCAATCGTGCCGACCAGGAACTGCTTGGTGCCCTCGTTCGAAGCGGCTGCATTTGTCGAAGCATTGACAAAGCCACGCTCAGCAAGCACATCGGCAGCAATATCGACCAGCGCAGGCGTCGAGCCAAACTCCTCGAGCCCCGGTGCAGACTCGGCGATAAGCGCGGTATCGGTATCCAGATAGCGCAGGCGTTTGCCAATGACTACGTCGTCGATATGGAGCTTGGGGTTCAAACCGCCTGCAATGCCCGAAAACACAACAGCCTGCGGAGCATACTTGCTAATGAGGTGCTGTGTTGCGGCGGCAGCGTTCACGGTACCCATGCCCGCCGTTGTGGCGACAACTGTCAGTCCGTCGAGCCCGCCGGCCACAACGTTCAAGCCCGCCTCCTGTACCATGCAAACGTTACTCAACTCTTCCTTAATCTGCATGATCTCTTTTTCGAGCGCACCGATAATCGCGATGGTAGCCATGCCATTCCCCAAACCTATACGAAATACTCAACCACGGTATGGTACCAGCATTTTGTTTGACCTCGCCAAACGAACACGCTAAGCCAGCGTAGCGCGGGTATCATAGAGCGCCTTGGCGATGGCAGTCACAACCTCACTCGAATGGTCGCTCCATGGCATCGATGTCATGATGCTCATAATGTAGGTGTCGCCGTCAACATCAATGAGGCCAGCATCGCACGTCGCATTGCAACCTGCCTCGCTGATCCAGCCGGCCTTGTTGCGCACCAAAGCTTGGTCGTCCGCAATGCCATCGCGCACTCATTTATGTCTGTCCCCAATGAGTGCCGCTAGCCGATGGCGTTTTTGAGTTCGGCGCGGCGCTTTTTCATGCCGGCCATGACGGCGTTGCGCAGCTCGGGCATGCGCGCGGTATCCATCTGGGGCACGCCCTCGAGCTTATAGGGAATCCCCAGTTGCTCGTACTTGACGACACCCATCGTGTGATACGGCAGCATTTCCAGGCCCACCACGTTGTGCCATGGAGCGATCAGGCGACCGAGCTTCTCGCATTCCTCCGCCGTGTCGGTAATGCCCGGCACCACCACGTGGCGAATAACAACCTTAATCTTGCGACGGGCAAGCTCATCGCCAAACGCCAGGATGCGCGCAGGATCGCAACCGGTCAGCTTTTTATGCTCAACCGGATCGGCATGCTTGATGTCGAGCAGCACCATATCGGTCTCGTTGAGAACAGCATCGAACTTCTCCGGATGCCTGGGATCAAATGCATAGCCACAGCTGTCTAGGCAGGTGTGTACGCGGCCATCGGGGTTGTTGTGCATCACGCGGAACAGGTCGGCCAAAAACTCGGGCTGCAGGAGCGGTTCGCCGCCCGAAACCGTAATTCCGCCGCTGCGGTAAAACTCATGGTTGCTCTGGAACTCGTCCATCAGGTGCTCGACGGTCACCATGGTGCCGCCGTTAACCGACCAGGTATCGGGGTTATGGCAATACGCACAGCGCATGGGACAGCCTTGGACAAACACTACGAAGCGGATGCCGGGACCGTCGACCGTTCCCATCGTCTCGATTGAATGCACGCGGCCAAGGGCAAACGCAGAGTCCTCGGGACGAGCGTCCACACCCTCAAGCGTCATTTCTGCCATTCGCGCTACCTTGCCTCTCCTTGGATGCAACCAATTAAAATGCCAGAGCCATTCTAGCCCATGCGTTTGCGTTTAAACGTCTCGGACTAGAACGGCACGTTTTAATCTATCCCCCATCACCATGGCTGGGGGGCTACGTCGAGATGTCAGGCTGGAGAACGCTCGCCTGCGGCCTTTACGCCTTAAGCGTGAGCACCGCGCCGAAGGCGGTCGGGCCGCAATGGCTCGAGATGACGCCGCCAACCTGCGTCCAGGTAACGTCCTCAAAGCCCAGGTCGTGCGCATAGACTTCCATGTCGTCGCGCAGCTCCTGGGAAAGGCCCACCGAATACGCCAAGCCAATGTGCGAGTAATCAATATCGCCCTTGGCAACCATGTGGTCAATAAAGGCACGGGCGCATTTGAGCATGGAGCCGCGGAACTTCTTGGTTGCCACGAACTTGCCGCCCGTTACCTCAATGCAGGGCTTAATCTTGAGCAGATGGGCACCGAGGAATGCCACGTTGGATAGACGACCGCCCGCCTTAAGGAAGGCTAGGTCGGTAGGAACAAAGCCCAGCAGCACACGGTCCATGACGGAATTCGTAAATGCAAAGATTTCGTCGACGGTGGCATCGGGGTGAGCCTCGATGTATTTGGCGGTCTCGACGGCAACAAGCGACTGGCCCACCGAGACAAAACGCGTGTCCATGGAGTAGACGTAGTCGCGACCCTTGGCGGCAATCTTAGAAGACTGGTGTGAGCAGGTCGTGGCCTCGGAATACGCAAGGTGCAGAATAGTCGCATCGGGCTGCTCGGCATGGATGCGATCGTACACGTGCGCAAAATCTGCCGGCGCGCACCCGCTGGTCTTGGGCATCACGCCAAACTCGTTGCAGCGCGAATAAATCTCGAGCGGATCGATCGAGCCGTCCTCGACGGTCTCGTCACCAATCGTGACATGCATAGGTACGCGCACGATACCGTAGCGTTCGCAGAGCTCCGGCGTCACATCCGAACCAGACTCAACCACGATTACGTACTTGCCCATTATCATCACGACCCATCTCAACATTGGCTTTTCAACACATGGCACGCGCCGCCGCACTGTTGCACAACGGCGGCAGAGCGCCAAAGAGACGCCGCCCCTTGCACACAACAAAGGACAGCGTCTCCCTGGAAAAACTCCGTGCTAATCTGAGATTCTACACGGTTTATTACTAAGTGTTACTTACTCCGCAAACGGTCGCTATACGCGATAAACGGTAGTTCGCTGCGGCAACTGCGACACATTCCGCCCAGCAAGTCCAATCGTGCTCCACACACGGTTAATGCGCGAGGCGGTAGAAATTCATCGATGCCGCGCCCTCGGCGTGCAGCTCCATCGCCGGAACCGCCGGCGAATAGGTACGGCTCGTAAGTGCCGCCTCGCCGCCATTTGCAAAAATCTCGACCATCGTAGTGTCCGAAAGCACGCGCAGGTCGCGAAGCTCGCTGAGCTCAATCGACCTCTGGTCGCGCCCATAGCCTTCGTCACCCATGTCGAGGGTAAGCATCCCGTCTGCATAGCGCACAAAGACACCCTTGCGGATTTCGAGCTCGACCATCTTGGCGCCCTCGCAGGAAACCACAAGATCAAACAGGCGGCCCGGCTCCTCAACGGTTTCACCGCCTATCGCGCGAACGCAGTCACCGCGCATCCTCTCAATCTCGTGCGCCGGCCGCTGGCAGAGCTTACCATCGCGTATGCTCAGCTCTCGCGGCACCGTCAACGCGCACTGCCACCCGCGCGCCACCGTCGGGTTTTCTGCCGTCGCGTCGGGGCAACCCGACCATCCGATCATCAAACGCCGGCCTGCAGTATCCTCAAAGGACTGCGGAGCATAGAAATCAAAACCGGCATCGACCATCGGGGGCATGCCCTGCCCGACGATTTTAAAGCTCGGCGCCTCCCAATCGGCCTCGATGGAGAACCACACGCACTGATGCGGATTGCGGTAATGCCAACCATCGGCAGGCACACCCTGCGGACAGCAAACGAGAATAAGCTCGCCATCGAGCTCAAACAGATCGGGGCACTCCCACATAAAGCCAAACTTCTCGTCCAACTCAATGCGCGTCGCATAGCTCCAGTCCTCAAGATTGCGCGAGGTATAGACAAGCACGCGCCCGCGATCGTCTTTCGTACGAGCGCCGAGAACCATGTAGTAGATACCGTCGTGTTCAAGGATCTTGGGGTCGCGCACGTGCGTACCGATATCGTCGGGGTAATCGACCGGCCCAACAGCTATGCGCTTCTCGCCCAATTCGTCGGGATTCTCGGCAACCATATGAATCTGGTTTTGCTCACGGCCCGTCAACACGTAGTCGTAATCATCGCGGTCAAAATGCTTAACGTTGCCGGTATAGAAGTAGTGAATCTTGCCATCACGTACAAAGGCAGAACCAGAATACGCTCCACTCGAATCCAAATCGGAATCGGGGAACAACACGGGGCCGCGATTCTCGTACGTCACAAAATCCTTTGTCGTCAGATGGTTCCAAAGCACTGGACCGCCATGCGCAGCATCGAACGGATCGTATTGATGATAGATGTGATACGTATCACCAATCTGAACCAAACCGTTGGGGTCGTTGAGCCAGCCAAGCTCAGGCTCCACATGGAACAAAAGCCTATCGGGGTCGGACGCGATGCGAGCCGCCGTCTCATCCTGTCCAGCTCGCCACTGCTCATAGTCCGCACGCATCACCTTGTTTTTTTGATTAAACATCGCCATTGACCTTCTCGTCTATGGGAAAGGACGCTCGACTCACACGAGCCGAACGCCCTTCCTCAAATGGACTTATCCTCAGATTACGCTGAACGGCTCAACTAGAAGCTGACATCGAAGCCAGCGCCAGCGCCCTCTTCATCAGTGGTCGGCACGCCCTTTGCCTTGTTGTAGGCAAAGATCAAGACGATCGGCACGATAAAGGCGATGAGATTGCCAGCCACATACCACATGAGCGTCTCGGGCGTGACGATGAGCAGGCCAAGCACGCCGGTCAGACCCTGACCGATGGCGCGCACCTCAAAGAGCTTCACGAAGGCACCGCCGCAGCCTGCACCGATGCAAGCGCAGATGAACGGGATGATCGAGTAGCGCATGTTTGCAGCGAAGATAGCGGGCTCGGAGATTCCGACCAGCGTCGGGATAAAGGACGACATGCAGATGTTGCGCTCTTTGGAATGCTTCTTATGAATGAGGTACATGCCGATGGCGCCGCCGCCCTGGGCGATAATGGAAACCGACCAGATGGCCTGGATGTAGTTGAAGCCAGTCGTGGCGACGAGGTTTGCCTCGATACCCTGGATGAACTGATGCGTACCGGTAACGACAAGCGGCTGCAGGAACGCGGCGAAGACAAAGGCACCAAAGACGCCCATCCTGTTGTACAGGATATCGATTACGCCGCCGAGGACGTCGCCGATCAGGTTGCCGAGCGGGCCGAACACGGTGAACAGGGCGACGTTAGCAAGAATCAGGGTAACGGTCGGGACAAAGACGAACGAAACGACCTCGGGGATGTACTTCTGGGCAATCTTTTCGACCTTGGCCATAAACCAGGCAGTCAGGATTGCAGGGAACACGCCGCCCTGGAAAGCAACCATGGGAATGGATAGCGGACCAAAGTTCCAGTACTCAGCACCCGTCGGGTCCATAACGAACGTGTTGCGGTTCATAAGGCTCGGGTGAACCATGACGATACCGACGAGGATGCCCAGGATCGGGTTACCGCCAAAACGCTTGACCGCGCTGTACATAACCAGGACAGGCAGGTAGTCGAACGTGGTGGCGATAATGGCAAAGAAGCTTGCGAGGTTCTTGAGGAACTCGCTGTGATCGGCGAGGCTGCCTTCCATGCCAAAGAGGCCGTTGGCAACGATCAGCGACTTAAGGCCGATGATGATTGCAGCGCCGACGAAGGCAGGAATGATGGGGATAAAGATATCCGAGAATACCTTGAGGACCGAGAAGAACTTGCCCTTCTTGTCCGCCTCGGCGTCCTTGACCTCGGAAGCACTGATCTCCTTAACGCCCGTCAGAGCCATAAACTCATCGTAAACCTTGTTGACGGTACCGGTACCGAAGATGATCATGAGCTGGCCGCTGTTGTACAGCACGCCCTTGACGCCATCGATGTTCTCGAGCTCGGCCTTGTTGTATTTGCTCGTATCCTTGAGCACCAGACGCAGACGGGTCACGCAATGCGTGGCGCCCTCGATGTTCTCCAGTCCGCCGACGTTGTCGACGACTTGCTGGGACACTGCCTTGTAGTCCATGTTCCTCTCCATTCCTTTTCTAAATCATAAAACGGTTCGTTGCCGCTACAGAGACGCGATCGTTGCGTTTGCGCACTTGAGCGCACCGTCGGTGACGGTAAGCGCCACACCCTGGCCCTGCTTGTTGCAGAAGCGAGCGTTGAGCGCAACATCATCGACAAAGATGGTCGCGATGTCGTCGTCGACGACCAGACGCACATGGTGAGTGCCCTCGCCCTTAAAGAACAACGGACGCTCGAGGCCCATGTTGTTGACCTGGAACCACGGATACTGGGGGGCCGCCGTAAACTCGAGTTTGCCCTCACGCAGGTTGGCGCGGAACTCATAGGCAAGACCGGACTCGGCGTCCTCGGCAAGCTTCACCGAGAAGCCGGCAGCGTCACCGGCGAGCTCGATGTCGGCGTCGAGCATATAGGTAGAACCGGCATCCGCGGCGAGCACCTGCTCGACCTTGCCCGACTCGCACGAAAGCTCAAAGGCCTCGACTGCCTTAGCCTCGCCAAAGGCGCCAAGCATGCTGTCGGGAAGCTTGGTGCCGAGCGTTCCGTCGGCACGCTGAACGATCTCGAGAGGCATAAAAGTGCCACCCCACAGGTAAGAGCTGGGGTCGCCGCCCTCGTCGCGCGTAGGAACCCAACCAAAGAGAACGCGGCGCTCGCCGTCAAATGCGGTACGTGCAGCATAGTACGCGCGGCCATCGAAGGAATCGTCCGCAGGAGTGATCCAAGGACCGTTGATAGAGCGAGACATGCGGTAACGGGTCTTGTTGCCATCACTGTACTCAGAGAACACCAGATACCACCAGTCGCCCATCTTAAAGAGATCAGGCATCTCGAACATGGTGTACAGGCCCGGATTCCACCAGTCGCCCTGGAACTCCCAGGTATCCAGGTCCTTGGAGGTGAACTTGACCAGACGACCGGTCATCAGACGCTTGTCCTCGCCCACACGCGTGCCGAGGATGAGCATGTACTCTTCGTTCTCCTCATCCCAAAGAACAAAGGGATCGCGCCAGTTGCGGTCATCGTAACCCTCCTGGGGCGGAAGCAGCGTCTCGGCGATGTTCTTCTCCCACTTGACGGCGTCGTCACTCGTTGCGTGAAGAAGAACCTGCTTCATCAAGCGCGCGCGGACCTTATCGCGATTGCAACCAGTGTAGAGCGCATGGTACTTGTCGCCCACCTTAAACACTGTGCCGGCATAAACATACTGGTCGACTTCCTCGTCGCCGCCACGCTCAAGGCTCTCGCCAAAGTCCTTGTAGTTGACGAAATCCTTGGTCGTCGCGAGTGCCCAGCCAAACGGCTCTCCGAAAGGTCCGGGGTTACGCGTGTCACGCTGATGATAGAGATAGAACGTGCCGTCCTCGCCGTACGGCATGATGTCGCCTACCCAAATTCCCTCAGGCTGGTAATACACCTTGTGCATCCGAGACTTCCTTTCCCACAAGATACTAACTCGGTACAACTGCAAGATATGTCAATCGTTTTCATATGTCAAACGTTTTCACATCAATACGTCTTTTCGCAGTTCCAGTCGTCGGCAAACGGTTGACATATGCCGGCGAACGGTCATCAGAGGCGTTTGAGGAATTCTTTTGGCACGGGATGAACTACGCGGTTTTGCCCTCAATGAGTTCAACGGGGAGCTTGATATTCGATTCAGGATTATCGCCGTTAACAAGAGCGATGATGGATTGCGCCGCGAGCTCTCCGATGCGATCGATATCTTGGCGTACGGTTGTTAAGTCAGGCATAAACGTCATAGTGCGGCGGGCACCATCCGCGCCCACGACCTTAATATCGTCCGGAGCGCTCAAGCCGCGCTGCTTCATAATGTTGAGACAGATGGCCGCCATCGTGTCGTCTCCCGCAAAGATGCCGTCAATATCGGGGTTCTCATCGAGGATCTTCGCAACGACCGCGCTCTTTTCGTCATCGGGCTTAACGAACTCGACCTCACGGACAAGCGCGGGCAAACCGGCCTGCTCCACAACATCGTGGTAGGCATCGGTACGCTTATTGGCAGGCATACGCATGCGGCTATTGTTGCGCAGGCACAAGATGCGCGAACACCCGTCATCGATCAGGCGACGCGTGGCAAGTTCGCCGATGCTATAGCTGTCGCTCGCAATCTGAACAGAGGCCTCGCCAAGGTCGCAGTCGATACCAACCAGACTCAAGCCCATCTCGGCATACGCCTCGGCACCGATATTAAGCGAGTTGACGATGACGCCATCAACCATATTGCGCCGAAGCATATCGATATAAGAACGCTCAAGATCAGGTCGATTGGCGCTATTGCACAGCAACATCTTAAAACCGTTTTCGGCCAGGGTACGCTCAACGGCTTGGACCGCTTGTGCATGAAACGGGCTGCTGACATAGGGAACGATCATACCGATTAGATTCAGGCGACCGTTGAGCATGGCACGGGCGATATCGTTGGGCGTATAGTTGATACGCTCCATCGCGGCATGGACCTTATCGCGGGTCTCTTGGCTAATATAGCCGCGATTATTAAGCACGCGAGATACCGTAGTAGGCGAAACCCCCGCCACCGCTGCAACTTCCTTGATGCCAGGCTTAGCAGAATCCTTAGAACGAGCACCCTCGCGAGCCATAGCACCCTCCCCTCATCAACATGTCATACGTTTACATACGAACAAAGCATACCCCAACAACAGTGGGAAGACGGTAACAGTACAAGTAAGTAAACGACTCATCCAAATAATTAGGAGAGTTCCGCCTAAAGGGTGACTACACAGGACCCCGCCGGGGCTGTTTGGGCTACCTCCCAAAATATTCCGCAGGACGCAAGAAGCCCTCGCCGCACGAAGTGCGCAGCGAGGGCTTCTTGCATGTCCGGGGACGTTTTGGGAGGTAACCCAAACAGCCCCGGCGATCCTGCGGGAGTTAAACCCCTTTAGAACTTGTCGTGGAAGGTACGCGAAATGACCTCGTCCTGCTGCTCCTTGGTGAGCGTGTGGAAGTTCACGGCATAGCCGGAAACGCGGATGGTCAGCTGCGGATACTTCTCGGGGTGAGCCTGAGCGTCGAGCAGCGTCTCACGGTTGAAGACGTTGATGTTCAGGTGGTGGCCACCCTTCTCGGCGTAAGCGTCGAGCATGTGGACCAGGTTATCGGCCTGGGTCTCGGAAACTTCAGAAACCTTCATAATGTGTCTCCTTCGATTAATAGGCGCCGGCCGAAACCGGCGCACTAATCAGTAATCGTTATTGTTAGTATAGCACTAACAATAGTTACTCGCCCAGCTGATCAAGGTCGATATCGCCAAAGAACACCTGGTCCTCCTTGCCGAGCGCACTCGGGATGATGGAGAAGGTGTTGGAGATGCCGTCCTGAGCATCGCGGAACGGGAGCTTGGAAACCGAAGACAGCGAAGCGATGGCGCCGTGGCTATCGCGCTTGTGCATGGGGTTAGCACCCGGGGCGAACGGCTGGCCAGCCTTGCGGCCGTCGGGCGTGGAGCCGGTCTTCTTACCGTACACGACGTTGGAGGTAATGGTCAGAACCGAGGTCGTGGGCACGGAGTTGCGGTAGGTGTCGTTCATGCGGATGTACTCCATGAACTGGTGCACAACGTCGTGAGCAATCTGGTCGACGCGGTCGTCGTCGTTACCGTACTTGGGGAACTCGCCCTCGGTCTCGAAGTCGACGATGATGCCGTTCTCGTCACGGACGGGGTGAACCTTGGCGTACTTGATGGCGGACAGGGAGTCAGCCACGACGGAAAGGCCAGCGATACCCGTAGCGAACCAGCGGTGCACGTGCTTGTCGTGCAGAGCCATCTGGATGCGCTCGTAGCAATACTTGTCGTGCATGTAGTGAATGATGTTCAGCGAGTTGACGTACACGCCAGCGAGCCACTTCATCATGTCGTTGTACTTGGCCACAACGTCGTCGTAATCGAGCGTATCGCCCTCGACGGCGCGATACTTGGGGCCGACCTGCTTCTTGGAGACCTCGTCAACACCGCCGTTGAGTGCGTAGAGCAGGCACTTGGCAAGGTTGGCGCGGGCGCCGAAGAACTGCATCTCCTTGCCGATGCGCATGGAGGACACGCAGCAGGCAATGCCGTAGTCGTCGCCGTGATAGACGCGCATGAGGTCGTCGTTCTCGTACTGGATCGAGGAGCTGGCGACGGAAGTCTTGGCGCAGAACTTCTTGAAGTTCTCGGGCAGACGGGTCGACCACAGAACGGTCATGTTGGGCTCGGGGCTGGTACCCATGTTCTCGAGCGTGTGCAGGTAGCGGTAGCTCATCTTGGTAACGAGCGTACGGCCGTCAACACCCATGCCGCCGATGGACTCGGTGACCCACTGCGGGTCGCCGGTGAACAGGGCCTGGTACTCGGGAGTACGGGCGAACTTGACCATGCGGAGCTTCATGATGAAGTGATCCACGAACTCCTGGATCTGCTCCTCGGTGAAGGTACCGTTGGCAAGGTCGCGCTCAGCATAGATGTCGATGAACGTAGAGGTACGGCCGATGGACATAGCGGCGCCGTTCTGCTCCTTGACGGCAGCAAGGTAGGCGAAGTACATCCACTGGATGGCCTCCTGCGTGTTGGTAGCAGGGTTGGAAATGTCGAAACCATAGGTCTCGGCCATCATCTTGAGCTCGCCGAGGGCGCGGATCTGCTCCTGCAGCTCCTCACGATCGCGGATGTTGTCGGCGGTCATGACCGTCGGGGTGGAAGCCTTCTGGGCCTCCTTGTCCTTAATCAGGTAGTCGACACCGTACAGGGCGACACGACGGTAGTCGCCGATGATGCGGCCGCGGCCATAGCCATCGGGCAGACCGGTGATGATGTGAGCCGAGCGGCAAGCACGCATCTCGGGGGTGTAAACATCGAAGACGCCGGCGTTGTGGGTCTTGCGCTCGAAGGTGTAGCGCTCGACAACGTTCTCGTCGACCTTGTAGCCGTGCTGGCTGGCGGCCTGGCAAGCGATGCGGATACCGCCGTTGACGTGCAGAGCGCGCTTGAGCGGCTTGTCGGTCTGGAGGCCGACGATGGTCTCCTTCTCGCGGTGGGCGTTATCGATGTAGCCAGCGGGGTGGCTCACGATACCCGTGACGGTCTTGGTGTCCATATCGAGGACACCACCCTGCTCGCGCTCCTTAAGCAGCAGGTCGAGAACCTCGCCCCACAGCTCCTTGGTACGCTCGGTCGGACCTACGAGGAACGACTCGTCGCCCTCGTAAGGGGTGTAGTTCTTCTGGATGAAGTCTCGGACGTCAACCTCTCCCGTCCAAATGCCTTCCTTGAAGCCTTCCCATGCCTCCTGCATTGTGTAACCACGCTCCTAGTTACGTGTAATGCGGCGCTCTCTCACACCGCTGCTTATTGAATTCTTGAATTTTCGGCTTGCACTACCGGCTTCTTCCGTTCTTCACCACATGTTGGTGCAGGGAAAAACGTTTGTCCACCTTGGAACTGCAACCCAAAACCCAAGATTTCACCCGTTTGAGAAGGATAACATAGCGACCCCCTTCATCAGGGCTGTTATATGTTTCTTTTTTTATATCATAAGGGCGTTTTTTACAAACCCGCAGGAAATGCGAGCGTGAACAACTACCGTTCACCGATTTGTTTAGTTTTTTCCTTGCCTTTGTACGACGTTCACTCTAGCTGTTATGTCAGCTTTAGCAGGGTAAAGTGTCCCAAAGACCCTACAGAAACTGCAGGGCGGCCACGGGATCCCCCGTGGCCGCCCTGTGGCGTAGCTAGTTTTTAGCTTTGATTACCGTTTGGCATTAGGCGGCTGCGGAGGCCTTGTCGGTCGTTGCCTTGCCGTTGCTCTGCTGGCCCTCAAAATGCTTGTAGCACCAGCTGGTGACCAGCGGGGTCAAAATAGCCGTAACGATTGCGCAGGCAGCAACCTGTGCCGTGGCCGTCGCGAGCACCGCGCCGCCGTACATGGCCTCGTTGACGCTTGCCATGGCAGCAGGCGTGGCCACATTGGCTCCGGCGCAGCTCGAAATGGCCGCACCTGCGACACCCGTACCGCCCGTGAGCTTATCGACCGCGATAACGGGAATTGCAAAGACTACCGAGCAAATCACGCCAAGCACGATGCCGGGAAGACCGCCATTGATAAGCTGGCCGAAGGTCATGGTCGAGCCCATGGCAAAGAAGACGAGCACGATGATGGCGGAAAGTGCCGGTGCCATCATCTTCTTAAAGCTCGGGAAGAGGTTGCCCAGAATAATGCCGACGACGATCGGCAAGATGGCGCCCACGAGCGACCAGCCGATCGGAGCCTGACCGGCAGCGCCGAGCACGATCATCGTGACCGGAGGGCCGACAACCAGCGTGGTGATGGCGACGGCGCCACGCTCGGCCTCATTGCCCATGGTGCCCATCAGACCAGCGTACATAGCGTTGTTGGCGCCGGTGCAAGCCGCCAGCATCACCATGGCAGAGATGCCAAACAGGTTGTCGTTGAACACATAAAGGATGAGCAGCGACACGGCAACGACCACGATCTGCTTGACGGCGATGATGATGGCGCCGCGTGCAGCGGCGGCAGGAGCACTCTTAAACGAAATCGTCGTACCGACGATGAGCAAAAAAGCGCCCACGAGCGGGCCTGCGCCCTGCTGGGTCATGCCAAGCGTAAAGCTGCCGAGCGTTTTGAACAGGTCGGGGAATAGCGTGTTGAGCAGGCAGCCCAGCAAAAGCGGCACCAAAATATTGGCACCCGGGATGGAGGACATCTTAAAGAACGGCTCCTTTGCCGCCGGCGCCTCCACCGCAGTCGATTCACTCATATATATCTCCTTTGGATGCATGCGAATCGTAGCCGCACGCGCCTATGTCAGAAAGAAGGCGACGGTCCCGAGTCGCAGGGGCCGTCGCCAAATAATCGTCGTGGGGTATTACCCGTCCAGGACGATGCCGCCGTCGCAGTCACCGATCTCGCCGTTCACGAAGCTGGCGAGGTCGGAAGCGAAGAACAGCACCATCTGCGCAGGCTCGCTGGCCTGGGCGGCGCGGCCCAGAGGGATACCGTTGATGATGCGCTGAGAGTTCTCGTCAGAGAGAATCGAGGTCATATCGGTCAACGTGAGCGACGGGCACACGGCGTTGCAGCGGACGCCGAACTTGCCGCCTTCCTTGGCGACTGCCTTGGTCAGACCGTTAACACCGGCCTTGGAGCTGGCGTAGGCGGCTGTGCCGAGCAGGCCGCCACCGATTTTGCCCGCAACGGAACTCACGTTGACGATAGTGCCGGCATGGGCCGCCTTAAAGTGCGGGTACACGGCGTTCATCATAGTGAAGGTACCGTTGAGGTTGATGTCGATGGTGCGACGCCACTCGGTGTCATCGATCTCGTCGAACTTCTTGGTGCTGATGACGCCAGCGCAGTTAATCAAGATATTGGTTTGCGGCAGGTCCGTAAAAATCTGCTCGACGGTCTCGCGCGCCTTGGGCGCATCGGCGACATCGAGCTGATAGAACTTGTTGCCCTCGCCAAGCTCGGCCACTGCGGCCTCGCCCTTAGCAGCGTTCCTTGCGATGAGCGCGACATGTCCGCCGCCCGCGACGATGCCCTTGGCGATCTCGAGGCCAATGCCCTGAGTGCCGCCCGTGACAATCGCGGTCTTGCCCGTGAAGTCAAATGCCATGACTCCATCCCCCTTTATGTAAGGTGTCTCCTTGCGGGAAGTTGGAGCATCGCACGTGGCGCTTATATGAGTCCCAGTCGTCATGGTGGTGACAACCCCTCGCCTAACCGCGGGCATGATAGTTCTTTGAAACGCTTTAGCAATTGAATGATTTTAAGTCTTAATGAGCTCTTAATATTGCCTACTGTATGAGGCCCGCGTATGGGGGTATCATCTTCCACCGAAAATAGTTTCTAGTGTTAGGGGTTTTCGGTGGAAGATACCGATTTCCGTGAACTTGGGCGTCAGCTCCTTACCGAGTTCGGCAGCATGCATCAGCGCATTTCGCGCTTTGCGGACAAAGCCCTCGGCGGCGAGATGGCCGTCATGCGCGCCCTCATGCTCGCTGGCGGTTCGCTCACGCCGAGCGAACTCGCCGATCGCGCCTGGGTCTCGAGCGCCCGCATCGCCAATATCCTACGCGCTCTCGAAGCCAAGGGCTGGGTCGAGCGCGAGCACTCAAAGACCGACCGTCGTCGCGTACACGTCACGGTGACCGACAAGGGATTCCAGGATCTCGAAATCAAACGCCGGGAATTCGAGGAGCGCACCGCGGCTTTCCTCGAGCAGCTCGGCGAAACAGATACCCAAGAGATGGTGCGCCTTCTAAGACGTGCCAACGAAATTATCGACCGCAATCAAGAAAGGAGAGATGCCGAGTGAGGATTCTCAAGCTCTTTAAAAAGCATGTCCTGGCACTGTTCGCAGCTATCGTACTTATCGTAATCAGCTGCAACGCCGACCTGGCGCTGCCTACCTATATGAGCGACATCGTCGACGTGGGCGTGCAGCAAGGCGGCATTGCCTCGCCCGTGCCCGACACCATTCGCGCCGAATCGCTCGACGACCTCGAACTCTTTATGCGCGCCAAGGACGCCAAAGCTGTGGAGGCCGTGTTTGGCAAGGCAGACAAGAACGGCATTCGAACGTACAAGGGCACCGAGGAAGAGCGTGCCGACGGCAGCAAGATTGCCGACATTATGAGCCTGCCTGAGACCGTCGTGCTCGCCTTCAACCAGGGCATCGACGCCGACTCCATGGGCGACATGACCGGCACGTCCAGCGAGAAAGACAGCGACGCCGCTCAGGCCATGCCCACGCCCGAGCAAATGGCGGCGATGACGCCCGAGCAGCTCGCCGAGATGCAGCAGAAGGCCACGGCGGCCCAGAACATGCAAAAGCAGATTGATGCAGACGGCGGTAAGATCACCATGAAGAGCCTGCGTCTGGGCATCGAAGGCGGTCTGGTAGACCAAAGCAAGCTCGTCGAAAGCGCCAACGAAATGGCAGATAAAATGGGCTCCATGTCGGGGTCCATCGTCACCCAGCGCGCCGTGACCTACGTACAAGAAGAGTACAAAGCGCAAGGCATCGACCCCGCCGACGTGCAGAACGCCTACCTGGGCCGCATGGCGACCACGATGTTTGGGCTGTGCCTCGTGTCGCTCGTCGCCACCATCCTGACCGGCGCCGTGGCTTCGCGCACCGCCTGCTCCATCGCCCGCGACCTGCGCCGCGAGACCTTCAACAAGGTTATGCACTTCTCGCCGGCCGAGGTGGGCAAGTTTAGCCAGGCCTCGCTCATCACCCGCTGCACCAACGACATTCAGCAGATCCAGATGGCCGCAACCCTGTTTATCCGCATGTGTCTGATGGCCCCCGTCATGGGCATCGTCGCCGTCACGCGCGTCCTGGCCAACCATACCGGCCTGGAGTGGACCATCGCCGTGGCCATCATCGCGGTCTCGGCCGTCGTCGGCGTGCTTATGGGTCTCACCATGCCCAAGTTCAAAAAGATGCAGAGCTTTGTGGACCGGGTGAACCTTACCGCCCGCGAGCTGCTCGACGGTCTTATGCCCATCCGCTCGTTCAACCGCGAGGAACATGAGCTCGAGCGTTTTGACAAGGCTTCGCTCGATCTGATGACCACGCAGCTCTACACCAACCGCGCCATGAGCTTTATGATGCCGCTCATGATGCTCGTCATGAACTGCATCACCGTGCTCATCGTCTGGTTTGGCGCGCAGGGCGTGTCCGACGGCGTGATGCAGGTCGGCAACATGATGGCGTTTATCTCCTACACCATGCAAATCGTCATGGCGTTTATGATCCTCACCATGGTTTCGGTCATCCTGCCCCGCGCCGAGGTCGCGGTCGAGCGCGTGGAAGAGGTCATCACTTGCCCCACGAGCATCAACGACCCTGCCTCGCCCAAACTGCCTGCTGCCAGCGCGCCGCGCGGTGAGCTCACCTTCCGTGACGTGAGCTTCCAGTATCCCGCTGCCCGCGCCGACGTCATCAGCGGCGTGAACTTCACCACGCACGCCGGTCAGATGCTCGGCATCATTGGCTCCACGGGCTCGGGCAAGTCCACGCTCGTGCAGCTGATTCCGCGCCTGTACGACGTCACGGGTGGCAGCATTTCGCTCGATGGTATCGACGTGCGTGACATGACCCTTTCCGAGCTGCGCCGCCGCATTGGTTACATCCCGCAGCAGGGTCGCCTGTTCTCGGGCACCGTCGAGAGCAACCTTAAATTTGCCGGCGACATGGTGAGCGATGATGACATGCACCGGGCGGCACGCATCGCCCAAGCCGAGGACTTTATCGCCGAGCGCGAGGGCGGCTACGACTCCCCCATCAGCCAGGGCGGCTCCAATGTCTCGGGCGGTCAGCGCCAGCGTCTGGCCATCGCCCGCGCGTTGGCCAAAAAGCCCGAGGTCGTGGTGTTCGATGACTCGTTTAGCGCACTCGACTACAAGACCGACGCTCGCCTGCGCGAGGAGCTGGCCAAAAACGTTACCGACGCCGCACTCGTGGTCGTGGCCCAGCGCATCGCGACCATCATGCACGCCGACCAGATCATCGTGCTCGACGACGGCCACGTGGTGGGCACCGGTACGCACGAGGAGCTGCTGCACAGCTGCCCGGCGTACCTGGAGATCGCACAGTCACAGCTTTCCGCCGAGGAGCTGGGGCTTACCCAAGAAGAGATTGAAGCCGTTATGGAAGGAGGCGAGCGCTAATGGCAGACGAAACCAAGACTCAGATTCCCAAGCCCACCCGCCAGCGTGGACCCATGGGCCGCATGGGCGGCATGCGTCGCGGCGAAAAGGCCAAGGACTTTAAGGGCACCATGAGGCAGCTGCTCGGCTATATCGGCCAGCACAAGATTGCCGTGTTTGCCGCCGTCGCCTTTGCCGTGTGCTCGGTCGTCTTTAATATCGTGGGACCCAAGGTACTCGGCCAGGTCACCACCAAGCTATTCGAGGGTCTGGTTGCCAAGGTCAACGGCACCGGCGACGTTGACTTTGACTGGATCGCCAAGACGCTCGGCTTTTTGCTCTGCCTGTATCTGGCGAGCTCTGTTTGCAGCCTGATCCAAGGCTGGCTCATGACCGGCGTCACGCAAAAGATCTGCTATCGCATGCGCAAGGAGATCGCCGCCAAGATCGCCGTCGTTCCGATGAGCTACTTTAACGGACACAGCAAGGGCGACGTGCTCAGCCGCATCACTAACGACGTCGATACGCTGGGCCAGTCGCTCAACCAGAGCGTGACGCAGCTCATCACGTCGGTGACGCAGATTATCGGCGTCCTCGTCATGATGCTGTCGATCAGCCTGCCGCTCACCGGCGTCACCGTGCTCACGCTGCCGGCCGCCGCGATAATCCTGGTCGTGATGATTCACTTCTCGCAGCCGTACTTCCGCGAGCAACAGCAGGTTCTGGGCGCCGTCAACGGCATTATCGAGGAGGACTTTGCCGGCCAGAACGTCATTCAGGTGTTCGACCGCGCCGAGGCCTCGATCGAGGAGTTCGACCGTCAAAACGACCGACTCTTTATTAGCGGCTGGCGTTCGCAGTTCCTGTCGGGCCTGATGATGCCGCTTATGAGCCTGGTGGGCAACATGGGCTATGTGGGCGTCGTCGTGGTGGGCGCACAGCTCGCGTTGACCGGCAATGCCACGCCCGGCGACATCCAGAGCTTTATCCAGTACGTTCGCAACTTTACGCAACCCGTACAGCAACTGGGCAACGTGAGCAATACGATGCAGTCGATGGCCGCTGCCACCGAGCGCGTCTTTGAGTTCCTGGCCGCGCCCGAGGAGGAGCAAAAGGCCGACGCGCAGATTCCCGAAAAGCGCCCCGGCCACGTGGAGTTCGACCATGTCAAGTTTGGCTACACGCCCGACAAGACCATCATCCACGACTTTAGCTGCGAGGCGCAGCCCGGCCAAACCATTGCCATCGTCGGCCCCACCGGCGCCGGCAAGACCACGCTCATTAAGCTGCTGCAGCGCTTTTACGACGTGGACGGCGGTTCGCTGCGCGTCGAAGGCGTCGACGTGCGCGACTGGGACCGCGCGGCGCTGCGCGGCGAGTTTGCCATGGTGCTGCAGGACACCTGGCTGTTTAACGGCACCATCCGCGAGAACATCCGCTACGGACGCCCCGATGCGACCGACGCCGAGGTCGAGGCCGCCGCACGCGCCGCACGCTGCGACCACTTTATCCATACGCTCGCCGGTGGCTACGACTTTATGATCAACGAGGAGGGCACTAACCTGTCGCAGGGTCAGCGCCAGCTCGTGACCATCGCCCGTGCCATTTTGGCCGACCGCCCGGCGCTGATTCTAGACGAGGCGACTTCCAACGTGGACACCCGCACCGAGGAGCTCATTCAGCGCGCCATGGATGCGCTGATGCAAGGCCGTACAAGCTTTGTCATCGCGCACCGCCTGTCCACGATCCGTAACGCCGACGTGATCTTGGTGATCCGCGACGGCGACATCGTCGAGAAGGGCACACACGACGAACTGCTCGCCCAGGGCGGCTTCTACGCCGACCTGTACAAC
>CATYZI010000010.1 GCA_958415625.1 uncultured Collinsella sp.
CCTCAGCCCCGGAGACCCTCCCTGCCGTCACATTGTTCGAACCGCTGTTGTTGCTCGCCGCTTCGCGGCTCGGCGGCCCCGTTCTCCGCGGCGGGGTTTGTCTAAGGATCTTGCTGAAGCTCCGCCTTTGGCTCAAATGGAAACGGGGGACGCATCTGCATCCCCCGTTTTTGTTGCGGTTAGTCCAAGTCAATAAATTTAGTGCTTAGAATCTTGCCGTCTTTTACTAGCATTCTGGCCATGGTGGGGCCTCGGGTGCCTCTGGGGTAGCTGGCGCTGCCCGGGTTGAGGACTAGGCAGCGGCCCACTTGGGCTTCTTTGGTTACGTGGGTGTGGCCGTTGATGGCTACGTCTACGGATCCCACCGGAAGGTCTTCGCGGTAGTGGGCTACGGCGAATTTGAGGCCTTCGTAGGTAAAGAGCGCAAGACGGTCTACGTCGGGGCCGTAGTCGCGGTAGTAATCGTTGTTGCCCAATACGGCCCGCACGGGGGCGATGGTGCATAGGTGCTCATAGTCCATCTCTGACGTAAGGTCGCCGGCGTGGATGATCAGGTCTGCGCCCTCAAGCTCATCCAAGAGCGCAGGCGATAAATAGCCGTGGGTGTCCGAGATGATGTCGATGCGCTTGGCGCTTGCGCTGTTCATGGGATCCCTTCCGCAAAAAAACGATTCGGCAGATACATACAAAAAAGGCCCCACGGCCCCGCAGACGATGGGTCTACAGGGCTGCGGGGCCAGTGTGCTAGAGACTCAGAGCCTTCTTGAGCGGCACGACGCGGCGGCGCGAAACCGGCACGCGTTCGTCGACGCCCGTAATGCCCAGCTGGATGGCGCCCGAGGGCACCGTCTCAACGTCCGTGACGCACGCCAGGTTGACGATATAGCGGCGGTGAACACGGAAGAAGCCAAAGTCGCAAAGCTTGGCCTCAAACTGCGCCAGCGAGGTCGTCGACAAAAAGCGATCATCGACGGTATAGATACAGGAGTAATCGTCCTTGGCCATGATAAAGCGAATGTCATCCACGGGAATGAGCACCTTGCGGCCGCCCTTTTCCACCGGAATGCGCTCGATGGTCACCTTGCTGTCCGTGACCGGCTTGGCGCGCTGCATGACCTTCTCGATCGCGCGGTCCAAACGAGCTTCCTCGACAGGCTTCATCAGATAATCGACGGCATCCACGTCGAATGCCTCGACCGCATGGTCGCTATACGCAGTCACAAACACGATCGCCGGCGGATTTTTAAGCTTATGCAGCGCCTCGGCAAGTTGCAGGCCCGAGGCACCGGGCATCGAGATATCGAGAAACACGACATCCACGCGACTTTCCATAAGCATCTCGATGGCGGAGCGAACGCTCGACGCCTCCGTGATCGTGCCGATCTTGCCCGTTTGCTCGAGCAAGAAGCGAAGCTCCGAGCGAGCCGGCGCCTCATCATCCACAATCATCGCACGCAGCATAGGGATAAAACCTTTCGTCAACTAACTACGCCGGGCATCCGTCGCATGACGTTGAGCCCGTAGCCTTTTATTTTACTCTTGAATGTCAAAGATGCTCTCTGACAAATCAAGATGAAGAAGCACTTTGGTGCCCTTGCCCGGCGCCGATTCGACACGTGTATAGGAGTGTGGCCCGTAAAAGCGATGGATGCGTTCCGAAATATTGTGCATGGCCACACCGGCGCCGCCACCCTGGGGAGAGCTGGCGTCGGGACGGGCGGAGCGCTCGTCAAACAGTCTGGCGGCGGTACCCTCATCCATGCCCACGCCATTATCGGCCACGGCAATCAAGATTGCATCCTCGCCGTCTTGGTGAACGGTCACGTCGATCCTCAGGGCGCCGTCATCGCCCATACCATGACGCACGGCGTTCTCGACAATCGGCTGGATCACGAACGCCGGCACCAGCGTATCTTCCACGTCCTCGGACACATCGAACGTCGCAAGCACACGGTCCTCGCCAAAGCGGGCCTTCTCAAAGGTAAGGTAGCGCTTGGTCTGTGCGACCTCGCGCGAGACCGGAATAAGCGATCCCGAGTTGTCGAGCGTAGCACGATAGAACGATGAGAACTCACGAAGCAGTTCGCGGGCCCGCAGCGGGTCGGTGCGCGTAAACGATGCAATGGTGTTCAGCGTGTTGAACAGGAAATGCGGGTTAATCTGCGCCTGCAGCGCACGCACCTCGGCGCGCGCCGTGAGCTCCTTTTGCACCTCGAGCTCGTGGATGGCGAGCTGCGTGGACAAGATCTCGGCAAAGCCCGAGGCAAGCGCGTACTGGGTACGGTCGACGGCACGCGGGGTCTTGTAGTAGAACTTGAGCGTGCCGACGGTACGATCTCCCACCTTGATAGGGGCGATAATGCCGGCGGGGACTTGGTTGTGCGAGCCGTCCGAGCCTACGACATCCACCATACGGTTGAACGACTGCACGATACCGTGCTCGATGACGTAGCGTGTGGCAAGCGTGTGAATGGGAGAATCGGGCAGCAGCTTTTCCTCAAACTCGCCCGCGCAGGCAAGCACGTTGTCCTCGTCGGTGATGGCCACCGTCATGGCGCGTGTCTCGGGCAAAATGCGCTGGCACACCAAACGCGCCGATTCCTGTGTCAAACCGCCCTTAATGTCCTCGAGCATGGCCGAGGCCACCGAGAGCGTCTCCTCGGTGTACTGGGAGCGCACAGAATCGGGATTGAGCGTCAAAAAGATAAAGATGCACAGAAAGATGCACAGCAGCGCGCAGGCAATCACCGTGGCGATCGGCTCGATACCGGTCACCAGGGCAAAAATAAAGTACACCAGCACGCAAATGGCGCAGGCAACGGCAATGATGCGAAAGATTGATATTGAACTATCGCGCTGGGCGCGGCGGTCGATCATTCGGCCCCCTCCAGGATACTGATCAGTTGTGCGTCACGCCAAAGCCCGTCCATGATCTTGGGCCAAAAGCTCTGGAAACGCAGGTAGCTTGCAGCGTTTTGGCGTGCATAGGCCTTTGCCTCGTCGATACCATGGCGCCAGATGCGCAGGTAGCCCTCATGCTCGCGGGTAAACACGCTGCGGACCATAGCGGTCTTGCGCACGCGGTCGTCGAGCTCGCGCGAAATCCACGGGCCCGGGTAGGGCATGAGCGATGCCGCCGTAACGGGAATGAGCTCCTTTTGATGCGCGGCGAATGTCAACTTGGCCCGTTCGTAGTACCAACGGTATACATCCTGCATAAAGCGCGGTGAGCGCTTTTCGGACTCCGGGGGCAGATGGCGCACGGTCCACTCGTTATCGAACCACACGTCGTAGCCAAACATGCGCATGTTAAAGAGGTAATCCAAGTCCTCGCCGCGGGTGATAAACGGGTCAAAGGCCACACGCGTAAAGGCGCGGGCGTGCAGGGCCATCAGGCCGCCGCACACGTAGTTGGAGCGCGAGATGCGGGTGCCCGAGAGCGCCTTTTTCATCCAACGGTTGAACTCGATGCGCTTGGTCCACCAACGATGGCAGATGCCCACCTTGTCCGTGGGAGCCAGCGGCGAGCCGTCGCGATCGTAGAAATAGCCGCTCTTGACCAAGATAGGCAAGCCCTGACGCGTCTGCTGCCCCAACGCATAGGTCGCGCGCTTCATAAAGTCGGCGTCGATGACAGTCTCATCGTCATCCAAAAAGATAACCGCGTCATGCCCCAGCACCGCAGCGCAGGCCAGCCCCATGTTGCGGATGGCACCGTAGCCTCGCAGGCTCACGCACTCGCCCGAACCCTTGGGCGCGATCTGAGCAACCCGGTCTGCGATGCGCGAGGCCTGGGTGTTGGTGACAACGGTGACCTTGAGCGTGGGATGCGCGTCGACAATCTCGTGCACGCGCAGCGACACATCGGCTGTGGCAGAAACGGGACAGACCACCAAAAGGATGATGCGCGGGATGTCGCGCACCTGCTCAAGCGAGGCCAGGCAGCGGTCGAGTTCGGGATTGTCGGCGTTGAGTCGTGTCGAATGGTCATAGGTGCCAGGGGCGTTTGCGCGAGCGTCATCGCCCGCCCAATACGTTGGAATCACGACCGTGGCGTTCATGCCTTACCCTCCCTGCAACACAAAAACGGGACGCCGCCAAACACAGGCGACGCCCCGCGACCTAGCTGACTCCATCATACCCACTTGGGCTAATCATTGTTCGAAAGTCAGAATGTTTATTGCGGATAACCCCAAAAGAGTATCGCGGCGGACGCAATTACCGGCAAGTTCCTATGCGGCCTGCTCTGCCGTCTGAGACATGCGGGACAGACGGACCAGCAGCACAAAGCCCACCACCAGCAGCACGCCGATAGACAGGACGCCCAGCGACGGGTTGCCGGTCAGCGAGGTGACGACCGACACCAGGAAGGTGCCCATAACGCTTGCATAACGACCAAAGATATCAAAGAAGCCGTAGTACTCGTTGGACTTTTCCTTGGGGATGATGCGACCGAAGTAGCTGCGGCTGAGCGCCTGCACGCCACCCTGGAACAGGCCGACCAAAATGGCGAGTACCCAAAACTCGAAAGCGGTCTTTAAGAAGAACGCGGCAAAGAGCACGATGCCCATATAGGCGGCGACGGCAACCATGATCATGTTGAGCGTGCCCACGCGACCGGCGAGCTTGCCGTAGATAATGGCGGACGGGAAGGCCACGAACTGCGTGACGAGCAGAGCCAGCACCAGTTGGGTCGAGTCGATGCCCAAAGCCGATCCATAGCTGGTTGCCATGGAAATGACCGTGTGCACGCCGTCGATGTAGAAGAAGAATGCGATCATGTAGACCAGCACGGTCTTGTTGTGGGCGATCTCGCGCATGGTGTGTCCAACCTCGGAGAACACGCCGCCCACGATGTGGCCGATGGTGTCCTCGGGACCACGCTCGCGACCGTACTTTTGCTTATAGGTGCGAATAAGCGGCAGGGTAAAGATGAGCCACCAGGCACCGGTGATGATAAACGACAGGCGCGTGGCGAGCATGGTGGGAATGCCCAAGGCCGGACCACCCATAATGAGAGCCAGGCAGACGATGAAGGGCACGGTCGAGCCGATGTAGCCCCACGCATAGCCCGAGCTGGACACGGCATCCATGCGCTCGTCGGTGGTGATGTCGGGCAACATGGCGTCGTAGAACGTCATGGACGAGTTGAGGCCGATGGTGCACAGCACGTAGACGGTCAGAAACGCCATGGCAGACATGGGGATGGCCTGTGCCAGGCAAAGAACCAGGCCCGTCAGGAAAAAGCCCATGAAGAACTTGATCTTATTGCCGGCGTAGTCGGCAAGTGCGCCCAGAATGGGCATGAGCATGGCGATGACCAGCGAGGCAATCGTCTGCGCGTTGCCCCAAGCGACCACCAGGTCTGCCGAGGAAGCACCGGTATTGATGGCGTTAAAGTAGATGGGCACCACCGAGGTATTGAGCAGCACGAGGGCCGAATTGCCCACATCGTACATGACCCAGTTACGCTCGAGCTTGGTGTATTTCATGGACAGGGCCCCTTCGTATCCGCCCGATATGCAGTTAGTTCATCGTACCCCAATTGCACGGAGGCGCCGGTAAGGATTCGGCAAAGAGACAGGAGCGGACCCTACTCCTCGCGGTCGAACTCCTCGTCGGTGCCGAGCACGCGACCGCTGTAGTTGACGTGACTGGTCACGGCCTCCATGTCACCGGTCTCGATAAAGCGGGCAACCGTGCACTCGTAATCGACCAGCGCGCGATCAAAGACCTCGGGGAAACTCTCGTTCGAGACCTCATCGGTAAAGGGATTCTTCCATGTCAGATGGCCCAGGTTACCGGTGCGCTCGGGCAGCTCCGTCGTCACGCGATGGGCAAGGCCGTCGAGCAGCGAGTAGTCGTGCACCAAGCCCTCAACCAGCGAGATCGTGCGCGTCTTTGCGGAGCCGGCCGGCTCAATCGCGCGGTAAAGTCGCTGCATGTTGGCAACGGCAGCACCGTACTCCCCCGCCGGAATGTCAATGCCGTACACGCGTCCGGCAACATAGCTCATCAGCACGCCGGCCACGCGATTGATGCGATCGGTGGTGACGATCTCGCCCGCCGGCGGGTAATCGTCGACCGTAGCGCCATCGCGCTTAAGCTGCAGCATCAGTACATCCAGGTCGCTCTCGATCACGGCATGAACCTGGCTGCTCGAATCCTCAAGCTCTGAATCGGACTCCACGATGCCAAACTGCTGCTCATAGACAAAGGGATGGGCGTTGCGGTCGAGCACGTAATGAGACAGCAGGCCCAGCGCAAAGGCGCGACCCAAGCTGGCGTCGCGCGGCAGCAGATGCGACACGCCGTCGCGCAGGCACGCGAACTGGCGAGACATGCGCGAGCGATGCATGACCTGCGCCAGCAGCGTACAGTCGGAAACACGCGGTGTCAGAATGTGAAAGAAAAACGGGTCGGGGCCTTGGTTGCCCAAGATAAAGGCAATGCGCTCTTCATCGGACGTGATGACGCCCTGCGGAAGACGGTCGATGCTTTCCTCGCCAAACAGATGATGGGTGATAAGCGCGGGCATAATGATCCTTTCGATTTCATTCGATGCCACCCATTATGCCCACCGCGCGCCCATGCCAAACCCGCGATGGTAAACGACGGCACGCAAGCCTCTTACGCAAGCCCCAGGTGCGACTTGACCTCGGCGGCACGACGACGGGACACCGGCACCGTCGAGCTCACGCGGTCGAGCCTGAGCTCCATCAACCCCGTGGAGCCAATCTCAACATTGTGCACGTCCTCCAAATTGACCAGATAGCTGCGATGAACGCGAATAAAGCCCTCGGAGCCCAAACGACGCTCGAGCGAAGAGATCGACTCATTGATCAGGTACGTTCCCTCGGCGCAAATGGCGTTGCAAAAATCGGCGCGCGCCTCAAAGTAGCAGACGTCTGCGGCGGGAATGAACACCTTTTTGCCCCCGCGGTCCACCGTCAGACGCAAAGGCTGGCGCGGAGCGTGGATAACACGGCGGGCACCCAAGGCTGCCTCGATCTTGTCGAGTGCCTTTGACAGACGTGCGTCCTCGACCGGCTTGACGATATAGTCGACCGCATCGAGGTTATATGCATCGGCGGCAAACTCGGCAAACGCCGTCACAAACACAACCACCGGCGGCGTCTTTAAGTTCTGCAGCGTCTCGGCAAGCTCAATTCCCGAGCGGCCGGGCATCGTGATGTCCAAAAACAACACGTCGGGCTTGCTCGAGAGAATCGACTCCACGGCCTCGGTGACATTGCCCGCCTCGGCAATATGCCCCACGCGCGCGTCCTTCTCCAATAGATAGCGTAGCTCAGCCCTGATGGGAGGCTCGTCATCAACCACCAGGATGTTCCAGCCCTCGGACATGTGCGCTTCCTCTCTCCTCAATACACTCGCGTGCTACGCCGTCAACGGCGCCGGCTCATGCGGTTCGCCGTTCAGCTCGACGATAACCTGCGTTCCCACGTCCTCCTGGGACTCCACGCGCATGCCGGAATCTTCTCCGTAAAAGAAATGGATGCGCTGAAGCACGTTGAAAAGCGCCAGGCCGCAACCTCGCTTGATGGAGCCGTCGGCGGTAATGCTCTCGGGCTCCTCTCGGCGATGTTGCTCAAACAGATGCGCGCAGACTTCTTCGCTCATACCGATGCCGTCATCTTCGACGATAATCTCCAAGCCGTCATCGGTCTCAAAAGCCCTAACACGAATAGAAAGCGGCTCGGTCTCGCGCTGCGCATGCTTGATGCAGTTTTCGAGCAGCGGCTGCAAGATAAACGGCGGCACCAGGCTGTCGCGCACCTCAAAGTCGATGTCGACCGAAACGCGCAGACGGCCGTCGCCATACCGGGCCTGCATAAGATTGATATAACGAGTGCCCTGTTCCACCTCGTGCTCGAGCGTGGTGAGCGTATCGGAATCAGAAAGCGTCTGACGATAGTAATTGGAAAAGTCGATCAGCAGCGACCGCGCCTTATCGGGCTCGGTTCGAACGAGCGACACGATGGTGCTGATGGTGTTAAACAGAAAATGAGGATCGACCTGCGATTGCAAGGCGCGCAGCTCCACGCGGGCCGTGAGCTCGTCCTGGCGCTCGAGCTCAAAGCTCGCAAGCTGCGTGGAAATGAGGTCGGCAAAGCCCGAGGCAAGCGCCGTCTGGCGCATATCGATGCTGCTCAGACGGGGATAATACAGCTCGAGCGTGCCCACGCAATGCCCGCGCACGGTAAGCGGTGCGACAATACCGGCGCGCAGGCGGGGAAAATAGCCACCCGTCTCGGTCGAGGCGTCGCGCGAAAACACGCTTTGCTCGCCGCTGTTGATCACGTTGAGCGTGGTCTTGAGCACCACCGGGGTGCCGGCGGGACACTTTGCCGAATCCTCGCCCCAGCTTGCCAACACCTGCTTGCCGTCGGTAAAGCAGATGGCAGAGGCGATAGTTTCGGACAGGATGATCTTAGAGGCGCCCAGGGCAGCTTCGGGCGTAAGGCCGCGCGACGTGTAGGCGAATATTTTTGAAGCGATGGCGAGCGTGCGGTCGGTTGCGCTCGATGTGAGATCGTCGGGAACGACAAAGACGTACGAGAAGAAGAAGCACAGCATGACCAAGCCGGCAATGACGACAACGGCCGGAACGGGATTGGGATTATCGGTTAGATCCCAGATGAGCAGCAGGATAAGCAGCGGAACGACAATACCGAGCAAGATGGCTTGAACCACATGCTGAGCGGTACGAAAGACCTTGGTAGAGTTGTAGCTCTTGCCCAGAATCAGCCTATTGAGATCCACCGTCATCCCCTTCTTACTGACGCACCCCATAGCAATAAAGAGGGCCGCAAGCGACCCTCTCCATTGCATTATGCAATCAAATACTGTGTTTTACATCCAGCCATCGATGAACGGTAGCTTAGGCACTGTACTTGTTTGCCTCGCCGAAGCTGCCGGCTTCGACAATCCAGCCGTCCTTCATGATGACGTCCATGTTGTCGGTGTTGAGCACGTGGATGTCGGCGGCGACGTCACCGTTGACGACCAGCAGGTCGGCGCACTTGCCGGCCTCGATGGAACCGGTCTCGTCCTCGATGTGGCACATCTTGGCACCGTTGAGGGTGGCGCAGGTGATGGTCTCGACCGGGGTGAAGCCGATCTTGTCGACGAACTCGTACATCTCCTCGATGGAGCAGGTGCCGTACGGGGTGACGAAGGAGAAGGAGTCGGAGCCGATCGTCATGACGACGCCGCGCTTCTTGGCCTCGCGCAGGCAGTCGTAGTTGCGCTGCAGCTCCTTCTCGACCAGGGTGCCCTCGTACTTGTCGTGCAGCTCGGGGACGTAGACGGGCGGATAGGTGGCGTACCAGGTGGGCAGGAAGGCGATCGTCGGGGTGAAGAAGGTGCCCTGCTCGGCCATGAGGTCCATGGTGCGCTCATCGATATCGAAACCGTGAATCAGCTGCTCGCAGCCAAAGCGAACGGAATCGTAGGCAGCGGCGTGGTTGTTGTAGCAGTGACTCCACACGGGGATGCCGACCATCTTTGCCTCTTCGACCACGGCCTGGATCTCCTCGGAGCAATAGTGCTGGTCGCGACCGGAGTCCCAGCGCCAGATGCCGCCACCGGTAGCCCAGATCTTGATGGCATCGGGGTTCTCGCGCAGGCGACGACGGACGGCCTTGCGCAGATCCCAAGGACCATCGACCTGGTCGCCCCAGGGGTGGGATTCCTTATTGAGCTCCTGGGTGCAGTGGTGGGAGTCACCGTGACCGGCAACGCGGCAGAAGCCGAGGCCGGTAGCCAGAACGCGCGGGCCCTTAAAGACGCCCTTGTCGATGCAGTCACGGATCTGGATACCAAAGCGGCCGATCTCGCAAACGGTGGTGAGGCCGTGGGTGAGGCAGTCGTAGGCCTGCTTGACGGCGACGGCCTGCTTCTCGAGGAGCGGCTGCATGACCCAATCGGTGTCATCGTCGGTCAGGTTGCCCGAGAAGTGCAGGTGGGTGTCGATCAGGCCGGGAAGGACGGTCTTGCCGGCGGCGTCGATAACCTCAACGCCCTCGGGAAGGTCCTGCATAGCACCGGCGTACTCGATCTTGCCGTTGTCGTCGACGAGAACGAGGGAGTTCTCGACCGGCTCGGCACCGGTACCGTCGATGAGCTTGCCGCCAACGATTGCATACTTAGTGGACATGGTTCCTCCTTATGGATCCATATAGTGGGCGAGACCGTGTTGGGTTAAGGCCTCACAAAGCTACCCAAGTGGTGCCGGGTTCGGTGCGCGGGAGAGAGGGTCCCGCGCACCCGATCCGCCCCGGCTCGGCGTTACTTTTTGCGGGAATTGGTGAAAGCCATGAGGGCCAGGCCAATAGCCAACCAGCCGATCACGATGCTCCACTCCACCATGTTGAGGGAGGCGGGAGAGAACGGGACCACGAGCAGGCCGATGATGACGGCGCAGGCAGCGACAGCGAGGCTGATGCCAAACTTGCCGCCGGGCACCTCGTAGGGACGAGGCAGGTCGGGCTCGGTGAAGCGCATGCGCAGGCAAGCGAGGGCGACCATGCCGCAGGAGAAGATGAAGGCGAGAGCCGACACGTTGGTCAGAGGGATGAGCATGTTCTTGCCCAGGAACGGACCGATGACGGTGATGACGCCCAGAACGGCGCAGGCGAGCTTGGGAGCGCCGGACTTGGGATCGACCTCGGCGAACTTCTCGGGCAGCTGGCCCTTGCGGCCCATGGCGAGCATGATGCGGCTCGTGGCGCCGTAGAAGGAGTTCATCGGGCCCATGGGTCCAAGCGTGGCGATGACGAGCATGGCCAGGTACAGGAGCATGTTGATGCCCTTGAGGCAGGCAAGCGCGGGAACCGGGCTCTTAACAAACTCATGCCAGTCGAGGATGGTGCCGAACGAGTAGATGCAGACCATGTAGAAGCCGCCGGCGGCCAGCAGGGCCAGGGAGATGATCTTGCCGAACTTGTTCCAGTTGAGGCCCTCGGCTGCTTCCTCAGCCTGCTGAGGAATGGTATCGAAGCCGGCGTAGAAGAACGGGGTCAAAACCAGGACCGACACGATGCCGGCGAACAGGCTGGTGCCCTCGGTAGCGGGCTTGCCGCCGCCAGCACCGGTGACCTGGGAGAACACGGGCATGGCGTGTTCCGGCGAACCGGTGAACAGCGAGACACCCATGGCGAGCAGCATGCCGCAGAGCAGAGCCTTGGTCAGGAAGGCCTGGAGCTTGGCGGCCGAGCTGGCACCGCGGAAGTTGAGGAAGATGACGTAGACTGCAAAGCCGAGCGCGATTAGCGTCGGGAACAAGTAAACGTCGGCGCCCAAGATGGTGTAGAGCTTGACGGCGCGCAGCCACTCAAGACCGGGCAGGCTGCCGAACATCTCGGACACGAGGGTCGAAATGGCGATGGCCTCCCACGGGCACAGGATGCCGTTGCCCAGGGCCAAAAGCCATCCGGTGATGTAGCTCAGCGTACGGCCAAAGCTACGGTCGACATACTCGACGATGCCGCCCGAGATGGGGATAGCAGCCGTGAGCTCACCGAAAACAGCTCCGACGGGCACGAGGAAGATTGCACCCAAGAGGAATGCGATCATAGCGGGAACGGGACCGCCGCCCACGACCATCCAGTCGCCGACCTGCAGGACCCAACCGGTACCGATGATGGCACCGAAACCGATGGTGAAGAAGTTCCAGAGCGAAAGCGTTTTCTTCATGCCGCCGTTACCTTCGACTGCAACTTCTGCGTTCTTGTCCGCCATTGTTCCCCTCCTTTCCTTATTGACGCCTCTTTGGCGTCACCCCTTGCGCGGTCTGTTTTGCCGCGCGCTTTTATTTCGTGGCTTTAAGATACGGCCTTGGCACAGCAGCGCCGCTTGTGGCTCGACCGAAGGCAGAACTGCAAAACGAGCGGCGCCGTTTTTGGGACGAACGGCGGAAGACGTCATTCGTCTTGGACGCTTTCATCTTGTCTGCTTTTGAATACCTGTTGCCGTGACGCTTGGCGCGCGGCGCGGCAACGTTCATACCATTTGTCAGGCTTTTGGCGCACATACCCATGTGTCGCGCCTCTTTTTATGTAGGATAGACAAGTTACACATGAGGCAAGGTGATTCGAATGGCATATGGATACAATGACGGCGACCAACGGCCACAAAGCGTGCGCCTTGCCGGCCGCACCACGCCAACGCCCAGAAGCACCTCCGACAACGACAACCCGCAGCGCCCCCAAGAGCAGCTCGGGGCTTCTTCGCGGCAACAAAGCCGTACCGTGCAGCAGTCAGACCGCATGAGTACGAGCACACGCCAACGCCAGACCGACACATCGCAGCCACGCCGCTACGATCGCCGTAAGACCGACTACTACGTTAAGCGCTCCTTTTCGCGACCTCAACGCGATCGCGGCAATTCCGCCCCTCGCCCCGCGTCGCACACCACAAGTCACGCGCTTCCGGCCCGCCGCCTACGCCTTGCGTTTTGCTCCATCGCCGCCTGCCTCGTCTTTGTGTTTTTGGGATCCTGTATCTCTCACGGATCAGCCGGTCTCGAGCCCACTGCCGAGGACAAGCTGCTTAAAGCTCCCGTCGCACCCGGTTACTCCTTTGCGTTCTCGGCCCCACGCTCGCAGTGGCAGGCCGGCACCATGCCCCACATCTACCAAATTGACCCCGCATGGTCGGAGCTGCCCTATGCCGGTGGCACTATTCGCGAAAACGCTTGCGGCCCCACTTGCCTCACCATGGTCTATATCTTTAAGACCGGCCATACCGATAAGACGCCGGTCGATATATGCGCACTGGCCGAAGCCGGCAACTACGCCCCCACTGGTGCCACCGAGTGGTCGTTTATGACAGGCGGTGCGTGGCAGCTGGGGCTCAACGGAACACAGCTCTATAACGATCGCGAATCGATTACCCAAGCACTTCGCTCGGGTGCGCCCGTCATCGCCGCAGTGCGCCCCGGTACGTTTACCAACGTAGGCCACTACATCGTGCTCTACGGCATCGACGATGCCAACCAGATTGGCGTCTACGACCCCAACTCGGCTAGCCGCAGCGCCCGCCGCTGGGGCATGGTGGAGGTCCTCAACGAAGTCGAAGCCATGTGGGCCTACTACTAGTCATTGGGGACAGACTTAAATGAGTGGTCATTGGGGACGCTCTTGTTTGACTAGTCATTTAAGAACGTCCCTAATGACTAGCTGAATAGCAAAAGCCCCGCAGTCGGAGCGGACTGCGGGGCTCATGAAGAGAGGCTAGTCTGTGGGCGCTTTGCCTGGCGCCCACGGGAGAGGCAACGGAGTAGGGGCTACTCGTGGATGCGGGTGCCGGAGAGGCCGGCCATGGTCTCGGCGGCCTTGTCCAGGGCGCCGATGATGCAGGTGCGGCCCTTGCGGGAACGGGCGAACTTGATGGCGGCGCGGACCTTGGGCTCCATGGAACCCTTGCCGAACTGGCCCTCGTCGGCCAGGCGCTCGGCCTCGTCGGCGGTGAGGTCCTCGAGCTCCTCCTGGTTGGGCTTGCCGAAGTTGATGGCGACATGCTCGACGGCGGTCAGCAGGAACAGGACGTCGGCGTCGCAGTCCTCGGCCAGCAGCTCGCCGCCCAGGTCCTTGTCGATAACGGCGGGAACGCCCTTGTAGCAGCCCTTGTTCTCGTAGTCGCGGACGACGGGGATGCCGCCGCCACCGCAGGCGATGACGATGAACTCGTTGTCGAGCAGGTTGAGGATGGAGTCAGCCTCGACGATCTTCTTGGGATCGGGGGAGGCGACGACGCGACGCCAGCCGCGGCCGGAATCCTCGACGAAGACCTTGGAGGGGTCCTCGGCCATGAACTCCTTGGCCTGCTCCTCGGTGTAGAAGGGGCCGATCGGCTTGGTCGGGTTCTTGAACGCGGGATCGTCCGGGTCGCACTCGATCTGGGTGACGACGGTTGCGGCGTGCCAACGCTTATAGCGCTTGTGCATCTCGCGGCCGATGCCCTGCTGCAGGTGGTAGCCGATGTAGCCCTGGGACATGGCGCCGCACTCGGGCAGCGGCATCTCGGGGGTGCCGATGGCATCGTGGGCGGCGGCGAAGGCGTTCTGGATCATGCCGACCTGCGGGCCGTTGCCGTGGGTGATGATGATCTCGTTGCCCTGCTCGATGAGACCGAGGAGAGCGTGGGCGGTGTTGCTCACGGCCTCGATCTGCTCGACGGGGTTGTTGCCGAGGGCGTTGCCGCCAAGGGCGACGACAATACGATCGGGCTTTCCGTACGGTTTACTCATAGTGTTCGTTCACTTCCCAGCTACTAGCGAAGCGTCGCGTACATCATGGCCTTAATGGTATGCATGCGGTTCTCGGCCTCCTGGAACACGCGAGACTGCGCGCTCTCAAAGACCTCGTCGGAAACCTCCATCTCGGTCACGCCGAACTTCTCGGCAATCTCGGCGCCGATGGTGGTCTGCGTATCGTGGAAGCTCGGCAGGCAGTGCATAAAGATGGCGCCGGGGTTTGCCTTGGCCATGACCTCGGGCGTTACTCGATAGGGAGAGAGAAGATCGATTCGGCTCTTCCACAGCTCCTCAGCCTGGCCCATACCGACCCAAACGTCCGTATAGATCACGTCTGCATCCTTGACGCCCTCTTCGATATCCTCAGTGAGCTGGATCGTGCAGCCATTCTGAGCGGCGATCTCCTGGCAGCGCTCAAGAAGCTCGGGATCGAAGTGCGTGGCGCCCTCGACATCGCCCTTGGGTCCGCAGGAGCAGAAGTTAATGCCGAGCTTGGCGCAGATAACCATCAGGGAGTCGCTGACGTTGCCCTGCTCCTTGCCCATATAGGTGAGCTTCATGCCGCGCGTGTCGCCAAACTCCTCACGCATGGTAAGAATATCGGCAAGGGCCTGGGTGGGATGGTACTCGTTGGTCAGACCGTTCCAGACGGGAACGCCAGCCTTGGCGGCAAGCTCCTCGACGATCGACTGGTCGGAGCCGCGATACTCAATACCGTCATACATGCGACCGAGCACGCGGGCGGTATCCTCGATGGACTCTTTCTTGCCCATCTGCGACGAGCCGGGGTCGAGGTAGGTCACGCCCATACCCAGGTCCATACCGCCGACCTCGAAGGCACAGCGCGTGCGCGTTGAGGTCTTCTCAAACAGCAGGACAATGTTCTTGCCCTCGAGAAAGCGGTGCGGATAACCGGCGCGCTTCATATCCTTGAAGTTCTTTGAGAGGTCGAGCATGTACTCGATTTCCTCGGACGTAAAGTCAAGCAGGGTAAGAACGCTTCGACCAGAAAGATTAAGAGCCATGATTTGAGTCCTTTCGGTTGTTGGAACACACAAGGAGGGATGGGCGGCGCAGACCACACGCGCCGCCCAGATACGCTAACGCTGACTAGATTTCCTCACGCCAGAACGGCATGGTCATGCAACGCGGGCCGCCGCGACCGCGAGAAAGCTCCTCGGAGGGAGCGACGAGCAGCTCGACGCCAGCCTTGTAAAGAGCATCGTTGGTTACAACGTTGCGCTCATACACGCAGACCTTGCCCGGTGCGACCGCAAGAGTGTTGGAACCATCGTTCCACTGCTCACGGGAAGCCTCGATCGGATCGCCACCACCGCACTCAATCATGGTGATATGGTCCATACCCGTCGCAAGCTCGAGGATATGCTGCAGGGTGCCCTCGAGTTCCTCGATATGCACCTCCCCCTCCGAATCGCCCTTGGTCAGGCGGTAGGCACGAAGCGTCTGGTAGATGCCGGGATAGACCGTGAACTTATCGCGATCGACCTGCGTGCAGACGGTGTCGAGGTGCATGTAGGCATAGCCGTGCGGAATCTTGATGGCATAGATGTTCTCAATCTCGGCCTCATCGGAACCCCAGAACATATTCTTGGCGAGCTCATCGATGGCTGCAGTCTGGGTGCGCTCGGAAATACCGATGGCGAGCGTCTTGGCGTTGATGTTGAGGATATCGCCGCCCTCGATATGCCACTCGCTGTTGTGGTCATACCAAATGGGGCTACCAGCGTAATCAGGATGGTTACGCAGCACCGTTTCGTAGAAGATTACTTCGCGATTGCGCTGATTCCAGTACATGCGGTTCATGGTAGCGCCCTTGCCCACGACAGCCAGAGGGTCACGGGAGAAATACGAGGCCGGCATGGGGAACAGCACCATATCGTCAGCCTTCAACTCCTCGCCGTCCATACTGGCAAGAGAACCGCCGACCTTGGGGATCTCGAGGTCGCGAACGTAGAGGCCGCCCATGGCAGCAAGGACAAACTCCTTGTTGTCCTTAATCGAATCAAGCTTCTCGACAACGGCCTGGCGAAGGGCCGCGTTGGAGATGCCGGACTCACCCATGAACTTCGTCATGAACTCTGCGCGAGTACCCTCGACTTTGTCAAACGTCTCAGCGAGCAGCTCTTCCATATAGACGACCTCGGCGCCAGCGCCGCGAAGAAGGTCGGTAAACTGATCGTGCTCTTTCTGGGCATAGTCCAGATAGAACGCGTCGTGAATCCAAACGCGGTCGAAATCCTCCGCCTTCATGTTTACAAGATCCATACCGGGGCGATGGACGCACACCTTCTTAAGGGCGCCAATCTCGCTATGAACGTTCAGTCCTTTGTTCATCTCTATCCTTCTTTCTTACAACTGTATGTAAGGTTTTGCTTTTACGGCAAGGGGATAAGGCCCGAAACCGCAGTGAATGCCATGCAGATAACGCTCACGACCAGGAAGAATTTCCAAGCAACCTTCCACCACTGGCCAAGCGGAATCTTGCAGACGCCAAGACCGGCAACGAGCATCGCGCTTGTTGGCGAAATGAGAGACATGGCCGCGCTGCCCATGGAAAGACCCGTAACTGCAGCCTCGGGGTTTAAGCCCATCAGCTCAACAAGCGGGCCAAAAATTGGAATCGTAAGAGCAGCGATACCCGAAGAGCTCGGAACGAGGATCGACAGAAGGTTATCCACGACATAGAGGATGCTCGTAAAGATAACGGCTGGAACTCCAGTGAGAGCCGTGGCGAGCGTATTGAGAATCGTATCGATGATGAGGCCGTCATTGGCGATTACGAGGATTCCGCGGGCAAGTCCAACAACGATGGCAGAGAACGCGAAATCTGCAATTCCCTTAACGAACTCGCCGGCGATCTCCTTCTCATTCATCCCGGAAACAACACCAGAAAGAAGGGCCATGGCCAAGAAAATCGCAGAGATTTCGTTCATGTACCAGCCCTGGGCTACCAGGCCCCAAATGATAGCGCCAAGTCCAAGCACGAAAATAACCATGACGGCTTTTTGCTTAGCGGTGAACTCGCTATCGAGGAGGTTCTCATCCGCGCCAAACTCTTTGCGTTTCTCGATATCATCGTGGAAAGCGGGGGACGCTTCGGGGTTTTTCTTAACCTTGAGGGCATACATTACAACCCATGCGACGGCAACCGCCGTGAGCACGGCAAGGGCAATAGTACGCAACCAAAGCTGGGGGTTGCCCTGGATACCGAGGATGCCCTGGGAAATCAGGACGTTGAACGGATTGACGGTAGATGCGATGTATCCGATACGGGCACCCACAAACACCGTCATGAACGCTGTAATTGAGTCGAAGCCCATGGCCATCATGATCGGCATAAGAATCGCAAAGAACGGAAGCGTCTCCTCTGCCATACCAAAGGTGCTGCCGCCCAAGGCAAAAAGCACCATTAGGATCGGAATGATGAGGACGTCCTTGCTCTTGAACTTCTTCACCACTCGGGCGACGCCGCTCGTGATGGCTCCGGTCGCCGTGATGACCTGGAAGGAACCTCCCACGATCATAATGAATGCAACGACCTCGACCGCTTGCTGGATGCCGATCGCAGGGGCCTCAAGTACTTCGAAGATGCCTTGGCGAAGATCGACCTCGTTGCCGTCCTCGTCCGTATAGACCTTATCGACAGGCTCATAGGTGCCCGAGACCGTTACCTCGCGACCGTTAACCTCCTGGCGCTCAAACGAACCCGAAGGCACGACCCAGGTCAGAACGGCAAATACGGCCATCAAGACGAGAACGATGGTGTACACGTGCGGGACTCGAGGAGTGCGCTTCTTTTCTGTCTCTGCCATCTCTCCTCCTTAATTCAGGGGTTTTTCGTTGCCGGCAAAGCCATTGTGTCATCGCGCAAAACACCCTTCCGTCTCTTCGCCCGCCAACGAAGCGCATCAACCCGTAAACGGATTTCAGATTGATGTAATTTGTCAATTTGCTATCTAAATTGATGTTTAACATCAATTACTAAGCCGGTTCGTGCCATTCACCTGTGACAGATATGATGTAAATTGAATCAAACTCGTAATGTGCCACTATGGAAGCAATAAATACTCACCGCCAAAGCGAGGTCACATGTCCGCATTGCATGTTCAAAATGAAATAGGAAAGCTAAAAAAGGTACTTCTGCACTGTCCCGGCCCCGAAACGCGCAACTACCCCGACGGGCAGTTCAATCGGGTCTTTACGTTGCGTCCGTCTAGCAGCTCATTCGATCTTGATAAAGCCCTTAGGGAGCATCATGCTTACTCGGCGATGCTCGAGCACGAAGGGGTAGAGATTCTCTATCTTGAAAACCTTCTTACCGAAGCCCTTGATGCGACAGAGCAAGCGCGTCGCTCTTTTATCGATAGCTACATTTCAGAATGCGGCGCGCGGGGCATTGAACTCGAGTCTGCCATTCGCGAGTATCTCGAGCGCATCGAAGGCTCCCGCGCCCTTGCTCAAGCAGCAGTCAACGGCATCCGCTACTCCCAGATCTTCAACACAGATAAAGAGGTGTTCAGCCTCACGAAACTGACGGCAGACGCATACTCACCTGACGATCTTCTCGTAAGCCCCCTTAACACCATGTGGTTCACACGCGATCCGGCGAGCGTCATCGGCGAAGGTGTCACGCTCAACCATATGTACTGGCCAGAGCGCAACCGTGAGGTTATCGCCTATAAAACGATTTTTAACTATCATCCGGATTTCCGCGAGACTCCTCAGTTCTTCAAGCATGAATCGACTTACCACATTGAAGGCGGCGACCTTCACAACCTCAACAGCGAAAATGTAGCCGTTGGCATCTCTCAACGAACCGAGCCAGCAGCTATAGACACCCTAGCGAATAACTTGCTCTGGGACGAGAACTCGACTATTGAGTCCGTATGGGCCATTGAGGTTCCCTACGATGATCTCTGCATTCATCTCGACACATACTTTGCTCGTGTTAACTATGAGACATTCCTCATTGACCGGGAGCTCCTGGACCAAGCGCGAGTCTACTGCATTACACGAGGCAGATCGGAAAGGACAACCCGGGCGCGTCATGTCGAAGGCGGACTAAAAGAAGCGCTGGGATTAGCCCTGGGTTTAAGTTCACCGCAATTTATCCCTTGCGGCGGCTCAAATCCCGGAGCGGCAGAGGTCGAAAGAACCAACAATGCCATAAGCACCCTTTGCCTGGAGCCCGGCAAGGTCTGCGTATACGAAGAGAACACCGAGACTAACAAGGCACTGGAGCAGGCCGGTATTGAACTTGTTCCCATCTCTATCTTTGAGCTGACAAACGGCTTTGGCGGCCCCAACTGCCTCTGCCTTCCCCTCGTCCGCGCTTCATAACATGGGAACGGGTCAAAACATAAAGGCGCTTCGCAAGCGCGACCAGCTCACGCAGGAGGAGTTCGCGGCACTTGTCGGCGTCTCCAAAGAAACGGTATGCCGTTGGGAAAAGGACCGCTATGCCATCCGCCGGTCGACACTGCTCAAGATCGTTTCGAAATTCAATCTGCAGTTTGACGACCTCGCATCGGAAACCGCAGGGCTTGCCGCAAAGCTCGACCACGAGGGGCGGAAGGGGGAATCCAAGGAAACTACTACTGACTCCCTTTGTGATGTATTTAAAATTCAGATGAATGGAGGCAGAACGGGACTCAAGCAGACCGGAACAACGGCGCTCCCCTCATCCGTATTCAAAAACCATCGCGGGTGCTTCTTTGTTCAAATGGACACATCTGCCATGTCCAAATGCTATCCGATAGGATCCCTTCTCCTCGTGGATCCAAACCTGAAACCCTGGAACGGATGCTCCGTCCTCGCCTTGGCCGATAATTCCAGAATGGTCATACGGCGATATAGCACCGGCACGAACACCGTGATGCTGTCATCCTACTCATATCGCACGTCGGAACCGGATATTGTGCTGGACAAACGCCGAATCAGGATTCTCGGAGTCATCGTCTGGTTTCAGGCATCCCATGACCTGAGCATCTAACCAAATTTGCTCTTGTTTACCCCCTGCACACATCTCAAACAGCAAAAGCCCCGCAGCCGGAGCGGACTGCGGGGCTCATGAAGAGAGGCTAGTCTGTGGGCGTCTTGCCTGGCGCCCACGGGAGAGGCAACGGAGTAGGGGCTACTCGTGGATGCGGGTGCCGGAGAGGCCGGCCATGGTCTCGGCGGCCTTGTCCAGGGCGCCGATGATGCAGGTGCGGCCCTTGCGGGAACGGGCGAACTTGATGGCGGCGCGGACCTTGGGCTCCATGGAACCCTTGCCGAACTGGCCCTCGTCGGCCAGGCGCTCGGCCTCGTCGGCGGTGAGGTCCTCGAGCTCCTCCTGGTTGGGCTTGCCGAAGTTGATGGCGACATGCTCGACGGCGGTCAGCAGGAACAGGACGTCGGCGTCGCAGTCCTCGGCCAGCAGCTCGCCGCCCAGGTCCTTGTCGATAACGGCGGGAACGCCCTTGTAGCAGCCCTTGTTCTCGTAGTCGCGGACGACGGGGATGCCGCCGCCACCGCAGGCGATGACGATGAACTCGTTGTCGAGCAGGTTGAGGATGGAGTCAGCCTCGACGATCTTCTTGGGATCGGGGGAGGCGACGACGCGACGCCAGCCGCGGCCGGAATCCTCGACGAAGACCTTGGAGGGGTCCTCGGCCATGAACTCCTTGGCCTGCTCCTCGGTGTAGAAGGGGCCGATCGGCTTGGTCGGGTTCTTGAACGCGGGATCGTCCGGGTCGCACTCGATCTGGGTGACGACGGTTGCGGCGTGCCAACGCTTATAGCGCTTGTGCATCTCGCGGCCGATGCCCTGCTGCAGGTGGTAGCCGATGTAGCCCTGGGACATGGCGCCGCACTCGGGCAGCGGCATCTCGGGGGTGCCGATGGCATCGTGGGCGGCGGCGAAGGCGTTCTGGATCATGCCGACCTGCGGGCCGTTGCCGTGGGTGATGATGATCTCGTTGCCCTGCTCGATGAGACCGAGGAGAGCGTGGGCGGTGTTGCTCACGGCCTCGATCTGCTCGACGGGGTTGTTGCCGAGGGCGTTGCCGCCAAGGGCGACGACGATGCGGTCGGGCTTGCCAAGAGGCTTAGACATTGCTGGAATCCTTTCTGTAAAAGGCCTACAACCCATTAATAACCCGCGTCCGTGCGATACGCGAGTTTATTAAGGTTTATATTCTCTTTATCGCTCATTTTATTCATTTTGAAAACAGTTGAACGGTGAACGGTCGTTTTTACCCGCTCAGCGTAAGGAATCCCAGCTCACGCATGTTTACGTCATCTACGTGCGACTTTATTTAATTAGAGCAGAGATTAGGCTGGATTATGCAAACTATATCTTTGCTAAACACATAACGGACACTGCAATTATTTACTCGCACTATACGAGATTCTATGCACTTGCAAGACAAGTATGCACCCCTGCAATAACACGGGGCTTTTCATCCAACAAAAGGGATAGCCAATCGCGCTTCACTTTGCGGCAAGCGACTGTGAGTTTGCAGTATAGAACTTTACCGTCGGGTATTGCATGAACGCCGTCGACGCCCTCTCGCTCCTGCGCGCCCAGGCAATCGAGAACATCAGCGGCGTCCCCAGTCTTTTTGCATGGCACCGCGCCGGCTCGATGGCTCTGGGACCTAAGCGAATCTTTGCTATCTGCCAATTTTTGTACGATTTGGGTCAAATCTATTTGCCAATTTTTGTATGATTAGGGGCAAATCTATTTGCCAATTTTTGTCATTGAGGGGTTTTATGCTACGCCGTAAGGTCACTGACAGGCTTTTGAGCTGGAAGAACAACTCCAATAAAGCGTTGCTTGTTACCGGTGCGCGTCAAATTGGCAAGAGCTATGCGATTCGCGCGTTTGGTAAAGACAACTACGCGTCGTATTTTGAGGCCAATTTGCTGCTCGATGCCGAGGCAAGAGATGTGCTCATTGGCGCTAAGAACGCCGTTGACTTTATCAACCGCGTTGCCCTTCTTGCGGATGCACCGCTTGTTGAGGGAGATACGCTTATCTTTGTCGATGAAATACAGGAGTATCCGCAGATCGTCACGCTCATGAAGGCGTTGGTCGAGGACGGGCGCTTTAGCTATGTCTTCTCGGGGTCTATGCTTGGGACTGAGTTTAAGGGGATCTCTTCTTTCCCGGTGGGGTATGTCGAGCACATTGTTATGCGGCCAATGGATTTTGAAGAGTTTTGTTGGGCAAACAGCATCAGCGAGAATGTGCTTGCAGACATCCGCAGCTGCCTTGTCGAGAGGCGTCCCGTCGAAAACTATATTCATGAGGCGATGCTCAAAAACTTTAGAGCTTATATCGTTTGCGGCGGCATGCCGGAGGTCGTACAGAACTATATCGATTCGGGTTATTCACTCGTGAGGACGCGTGAGCTTCAAATTCAGCTGGTCGATCAGTACAAAAGTGATATCTCTAAATATGCATCGACTCGAGCGTTTAACGTTCGCGCGATTTTCGAACAAATTCCCGTTCAGCTTGAGGCGGAGTCCCATCGCTTTGTTGTTTCATCCCTGGGCGAGGGGGCTCGCCTTCAAAAATACGAGCAGGATTTCCTATGGCTGGTGAACGCGGGCGTCGGTTTGATGGTCGCCCAGGTGACGGAGGCCCGGAGTCCTCTTAAGAGGACAGAGAAGGCGACCGCCTTTAAGCTATACGAGTCTGATACAGGCATGCTCGCATCACGGTATCCCGGCAGCACGGCACGCGCCGTCTACCTTGATATGAAAACCCCCAACCTCGGCGGCCTCTATGAGAACGTGGTCGCACAGGAACTCGTTGCCCTCGGAGCAGATACGTGGTACTACCAAACGCGTGAGGTCGGTGAAGTCGACTTTGTAATCGAAGGTGCCCGCGGGCATGTTGTCCCAATCGAAGTCAAATCGGGCAAGAAAGTTCGAGCACATGCAGCCCTCGACCGTTTGATGAGTGTGGGCGAGTACAAAATTCCCGAGGCCGTTGTGCTGAGCCACGAAAACCTTTGCAAAGAGGGCAAGATCCTTTACGTTCCAATCTATATGACATTCTGTCTCGATGAGTTTATGGAAAAGGACGACCCCAACAACGATTTCTCGTTTGCACCCATATCTCTCTAGGTCATCTGAGTCCGCAAGCCAGCCCCCACGCCCAAAGTACTGCGCCTTTCGCGCCAAAGGCGCGAAACAGCAAGGGGATAGAAGGCAGCGACAACCAACTCCCCCACTATGCCCAAAGTGCTGCGATGTTTCGCGCAAAGCGCGAAACAGCACTGGGGCAGCAGAAGGCCACAATCAGCTAGCCCTCCATGCCCAAAGTGGCGCGTGGTTTCGCGGCCACGCCGCGAAACAGCGACCGGGACAAGGCACCCCCACAGCCACGTCCTTCATTCAGCCCCACAATCCGAGGACGTAGTCGTAGCAGGATCTGAGGGCTGACCTTCGCGGACACTCCGCAGGACGAAAGAACCCCCGCCGCACGAAGTGCGCAGCGGGGGTTCTTTCATGTCCGAGGACGTCCGCGAAGGTCAGCCCTCAGATCCTGCGGTGGGAGACCTAAGCCTCGTTGTACACCGTCTTGAGCTTCAGCAGGTGAGCGTAGCGATCCATAGCGGCCTGCTCGTTCTCCTTGAAGAGCTCCTCGGCGCGCTCGGGGAAGGAACGCGTCAGCGAAGCGTAACGGGCCTCGTTCATCAGGAACTCCTGATAACCGCCCGCGGGCTCCTTGGAATCGAGCGAGAACTTCTTGCCGGCAGCAGCCTCGGGGTTGAAGCGGAAGAGGTTCCAGTAACCGCACTCGACAGCCTTCTTCATCTCGGCCTGGCAGTTCTGCATGCCGCCCTTCTTGATGGAGTGCATCTCGCAGGGGCTGTAGCCGATGATGAGGGACGGGCCGTCGTAGGCCTCGGCCTCGTGGATGGCCTTGAGGGTCTGAGCCGGGTTGGCGCCCATGGCGACCTGCGCCACGTAGACGTAGCCGTAGCTCATGGCAATCTCGGCCAGAGACTTCTTCTTGGTCACCTTACCGGCAGCGGCGAACTGAGCGACCTGGCCCAGGTTCGAGGCCTTGGAGGCCTGACCGCCGGTGTTGGAGTAGACCTCGGTGTCGAAGACGAAGACGTTGACGTTGTGGCCGGAAGCCAGGACGTGGTCCAGGCCACCGAAGCCGATGTCATAGGCCCAGCCGTCGCCGCCGAAGATCCAGAAGGACTTCTTGGTGAGGTAAGCCTTGTCGGCGAGGATCGCCTTGGAAGCGTCGCAGCCGCACTTCTCGAGCTCGGCAACGTAGGCAGCGGCAGCGGCCTTGGAGGCCTCGACGTCGTTGACGGAGTCGATCCAAGCCTGGCCGGCGGCCTTGAGCTCATCGGACGGACCATCGGCAGCGATGATGTCCTGGGTAGCGGCGATCAGCTTCTTCTGGACGGCCTCGTAACCGACGGCCATGCCCAGACCGTGCTCGGCATTGTCCTCGAACAGGGAGTTGTTCCACGCCGGGCCGTGACCGTCCTTGTCCTTGCAGTAAGGAGCGGTGGCAGCGGGGTTGCCCCAAATGGAGGAGCAGCCGGTGGCGTTGGAAATGAACATGCGGTCGCCGGCGACCTGGGTCACCAGACGTGCATAGGCGGTCTCGGCGCAGCCGGCGCAGGAGCCGGAGAACTCCAGGTAGGGCTGCTTAAACTGGCTGCCCTTGACGTTGGCCGCGATGAGCTCCTTCTTCTCGGAGACGTTCTCGACCATATAGTCCCAAACGGGCTGCTGGTCCATCTCCTGCTCGGTGGGAACCATCTCGAGGGCGCCCTTGGGGCAAACCTTGACGCAGTTGGTGCAACCCATGCAGTCGAGCGGGGACACAGCCATGGTGAACTTCATGCCCTTGGCCTTGGGGCCCATGGCGTCGAGCGTGCGGGTAGCCTCGGGCGCGGCGGCAGCCTCGTCCTCGGTCATCGCGAACGGACGGATGGTGGCATGCGGGCACACGTAGGCGCACTGGTTGCACTGGATGCACTTGGTCTCGTCCCAGTGAGGAACGACCACGGCGACGCCGCGCTTCTCGTATGCGGAGGCGCCCAGCTCAAACTGGCCGTCGGCGCAATCGACAAAGGCGGAAACGGGCAGGCTGTCGCCGTCCATGCGATCGATGGGCTCGAGCAGGTTCTTGACCTGCTGGGCGATGGCGGACTTGGTCTCCTCGGAGAGCTCGACGGGGGCGGCATCCTCGGCGGTAGCCCAGTCGGCCGGAACCTCGAACTTACGGAAGGCGGTAGCGCCGGCATCGATGGCCTTGTGGTTGGCGTCGACGATAGCCTGGCCCTTCTTCATGTAGGACTTGGTAGCCGCGTCCTTCATGTACTGCAGGGCGTCCTCGGCGGGCAGGACCTTGGCCAGCGCGAAGAAGGCGGACTGGAGCACCGTGTTGGTGCGCTTGCCCATGCCGACCTTAGCGGCCAGGTCGATAGCGTCGATCAGGTAGACGTTGACGTTGTTGTTCGCGATGTAGCGCTTGGCCACGGCGGGCATGTGCTCGGCGAACTCCTCGTCGCTCCACTGGCAGTTGACCAGGAAGGTGCCGCCCGGCTTGACGTCGCGGACCATCTTGAAGCCCTTAACGATGTAGCTGGGGTTGTGGCAAGCGACAAAGTCGGCCCTGGTCACGTAGTACGGCGAGCGGATCGGGGAATCACCAAAGCGCAGGTGCGAGACAGTGACGCCGCCGGTCTTCTTGGAGTCGTACTGGAAGTAGGCCTGGACGTACTTGTCGGTGTGGTCGCCGATGATCTTGATCGAGTTCTTGTTGGCGCCGACGGTACCGTCGCCACCCAGACCCCAGAACTTGCACTCGATGGTGCCGGGGGCTGCGGTGTTGGGCGCATCCTCGGCCTCGGGCAGGCTCAGGTTGGTCACGTCATCGACAATGCCGATGGTGAACTCGCGCTTGGGCTCGTCCTTCTTGAGCTCCTCGAAGACAGCGAACGCGGACGCGGGAGGCGTGTCCTTGCTGCCCAGGCCATAACGGCCGCCGACGACCTTGATGCCCGTCTTGCCGGCCTCGTAGAGAGCGGAGACGACGTCCTGGTAGAGCGGCTCGCCGATGGAACCCGGCTCCTTGGTACGGTCCATGACGGCGATCTTCTGGACGGTCTCGGGGAGAACGTCCACAAAGTGCTTGATGGAGAACGGGCGGAACAGGCGAACCTTGACCAGGCCGACCTTCTCGCCGTGAGCGTTGAGGTAGTCGATGACTTCCTCGAGCACGTCGCAGAAGGAGCCCATGCACACGACGACGCGATCAGCATCGGGAGCGCCGTAGTAGTTGAACAGGCCGTAATCGGTGCCGAGCTTCTCGTTGATCTTCTTCATGTAGCCCTCGACGACGGCGGGAAGCTCGTCGTAGACCTTGTTGCAGGCCTCACGGTTCTGGAAGAAGATATCGCCGTTCTCGTGGCTGCCGCGGGTGTGCGGGTGCTCAGGGTTGAGCGCGTGGTCGCGGAAAGCCTGGACGGCGTCCATGTCGCACATCTCGGCCAGATCCTTGTAGTCCCACATGGCGACCTTCTGGATCTCGTGGCTGGTGCGGAAGCCGTCGAAGAAGTTAAGGAACGGGGTCTTGCCCTCGATGGCGGCAAGGTGAGCCACCGGCGAGAGGTCCATGACCTCCTGGACGTTGCCCTCGGCGAGCATGGCGAAGCCGGTCTGACGACAGGCCATGACGTCGGAGTGATCGCCAAAAATGTTCAGGGCGTGGGAAGCGACGCAACGCGCGGAGACGTGGAAGACGCCCGGGAGCTGCTCGCCCGCGATCTTGTACATGTTCGGGATCATCAGGAGCAGACCCTGAGAAGCCGTGTAGGTGGTGGTCAGAGCACCGGCGCCCAGCGAACCGTGAACAGTACCGGCTGCACCTGCCTCGGACTCCATCTCGACGACCTTGACCGGGGTGCCGAAGATGTTCTTGCGACCCTGGGCCGCCCACTGGTCGACATGGTCGGCCATCGGGCTGGACGGCGTAATGGGATAGATTCCCGCTACCTCGGTGTACGCATACGAAACATATGCGGCCGCCTCGTTGCCGTCCATAGACTTAAACTTACGCGCCATATACCCCTCTCCTCTCATATAGGTATACAGGCCCCGGCGATCGCCGGGATGTTGGCGTGATGGGATTTACGCTGTTGCTTCCAATCATCTGGCAGGCAGGCTCAGCAGCAGGTACGTGGCGTGGAGAGAAGACATGCCGAGGCGAGGGGCAACTGATGCGCCCCACAGACCCGACCGCCCGTCTTGCACATGACCGAGCGCCGCAAAGGCCGCATGCCGGATGCTCCCGGGCACGCCCCGGCGATGGGAAGCGCCCGCAACGGAAATCCGCATGCGGGCTTATTGTACCCCGCCGTCAAGTGTAATTTCGACAAATATAGGCGGGCGGTAAAGGTTTACCTCGGGTGACCGCCAAAGGCCAGAATGGTCCCTCCATCCCCGGACGACTGGCTCTGACGCGCCAAGGAGTGTCCCCAAGTACCGGCAGGAAAGGAACGTCCCTAACTGCCGGCTAGAGGGCGCCGAGCAGGATGGCGTAGGTGGTGGATTCGCCGAGTTTGAGCTCGTCGCCGGGGTTGAGCTGGGCGGAGCGGCCGGGCTCTACTTGAATACACACACTCGTGGCCCCGTTTACCACCACGGTGCCGTTAGTGGACGACAGGTCCTCGACAAACCATGCGCCAGACTCGTCGCACCAGATATGGGCATGGCGGGCCGAGACGTCGTCGGTGATGCCGCCCTCCCCCGTTGCCAGCGCGCCGATCTCAACGCCTTCCTCACTCGGCTGAATCCAGCGCGGGACGCTCACCACGTAGCCGTTTTGCACGCACAGCAGTCCCAGCGGATGCGCCGGCGCGACCTCGTGCTCGCCCGCGACCGAAGATGTGCTCAGCGAGCGCGGCGTCGACGTGTCGCCGCCACGGGTCGCATGAGCGCGGCGGCTCGCCCGACTTGGAACTAAGGCGGGCGTGAGAGCAAACGGCATAGGGAACGAATCTTGCGGATGTACTCCTCGACGTCAGGCAGGTAAGCCCCACGAAGTCACCGGGGAGGCCCAAGCGGCCCGGCACCACTTCCAGATTCTGACCAGGGCGAGTCGTTCGCCGGTGGCTGAAGGCTCGCTCCCACCCAAAAGGGGAGATTCGCGTTGTTCCCCAATCGCTCTCGCATCTTTCATTTTGCTCGAGGTGGGCTATAAAAACTTTCCTGGTGAAAGGCGGCGATTGGTTTCCTTTCTTTCTAGAGGAGCGCGCCTGTAATCTGTTTTCATCCTAAATCAAGTTAAGATCGGACCTTCCAGAGGCAAGTCGACTCAAACTGCGAGGCTCCATGTTGGAATAAAGAGCGCTGTCGAAGTGCCAACAACACAAAGCTTGCCAGTCTCAAATAGAACCTTTTGGGAGTCCGATTGGGCCGCACACCGAATCCCCGCTGGTGGTTTTTTATAGCTGCGCAACAATAAACAAGGTTAGTGCCAGTCCAGCATGAAATTGAGGAACGTATGCATTTTTTTCTCAGTAAGTGATCGTCGTTACTGCTTCGATGAGGTCACTCGCAATTGCTTTCAGGTTGACCAAGCATCAGAAGATGCGCTTCGCATATTTGAAGCATCGGGAAGAACGGTCAACTCGAAGTTGCTAACAAAGTCACTTGCTGCGAAAGGCTACGACCAAACGACCATAGCAGAACTTGAAGACGACATTGATGAGTATCAACGATTGTCTGAGCGGACTTTCTTAACAAAAGACACGCCTCGAAAACTTAGATCCATCGAACTCCACGTTTCACATGCATGCAACCTTGGTTGTAGTTACTGTTTTGCCGGTAAAGGAGATTATGGAACGTCTCCTCTGCTGATGACAGACGAGATAGCCTTCAAGGCGGTCGACTACCTCGTCGCAAGTTCATCGGAAAACGAAACGCTTGCGATCGTCTTTTTTGGTGGGGAACCCATGATTAACGAGCCGCTGATATGGAAAACGGTCGACTATTCAAAAAGAATATACCCCAATAGAAACTTTACCTATTCTATTACGACCAACGGAACGCTTTTGAATGACACTGCTGTGAATTCTTTCAAGGAGCACGGGTTTTCTGTTCTGATTAGTCTCGATGGTACAGGATGCAAGCACGATGCATCGCGCCCGTACAAGACGGGAGGCGGCTCTTTCTCCGATATCGACAAAAACGTTCGTCGTTTTTCCGAGTCGTTCCCCTTCGGCGCAAGAGCGACCTTAACAAATAATAACTGTAACCTTGTTGAAGACTATCTTCAGTTTAAAGAGATGGGCTTCAGAAGGATTTACTTCTCGCCCGTGAGCTCATTCGATGAGAATATCAAACTCGACGAACACTCATTAAACAAAATCAGGGCGGGCCTAATAGATTTGGCGGATCAATATCTCAAACAGATTGATCAAGGGGAAAAGCCCTTGTTTAGAACATTGAAAACTGCAGTTGATTTGATTATGAGCAACAGGATCGCCTTTGTCGGATGCGGGGCTGGCAGGCGTTTTATTTCCGTGACTCCCGAAGGGGACGTATACCCCTGTCACAGGTTTGTCGGGATGATGCGATTCAAAATGGGCAACATCGTCACCGGAATTGACGAAACTAGGTATATTGAAAACTGGAGTCAGGGTGTCGAAAAAAGAATTGACTGTACGGACTGTTGGGCTCGGTCTTTCTGTGGTGGGGGCTGTAGCTGGGAGGCTGCAGACGAGCACGGCTACTTGCTCAAGAGTCTACACCCTGCATCATGTGAATATAGAAAAATGTGCTACGAGATGGCTTTTGACCTTATTTCCCGCCACTCATCTTCGCAGGAGAAAAATCAACGAGAAGCTACTGTATCGGAATAAGCGGTTCAGCGCATTGCTGTCACCATTGTGGAGGTGTTCGTTCTTCTGATTACCGTCTGCGAAGCTTATTGCTACGTTCGCCGAAACCATTCTAGAAATATGGTGAACTAGACATCTTGGTTTGTTATACACAATATTGAGGTTTTTCTGCACTCAAAGGGAGGTAGTCGTGAAGCATATTCGTCCGAATAATCCAGGAAGTGGCGACGAGGCAGGCGTGAAGCCGATGTCTTTTGACTGCCTCTTGGGCATTACTGACATCTGTACTGTTTATGATAAAGCAGATGGCTGTGGTGCATACGATTACTGCGACTATGACATGGATGGCGGCAGCATCTGCGTTGTAGATCACTGTGGCATTGATCAAACGTAGTCTCTAATTGGATTAAGGTGAGGAGCTGTTATGAAGCATATCCATCCTGTTGGTTCAAATGAACATCCTCCCGTTGAGCCTTGTTGTCTTGGAGTTGATATATGCAATTTTTACGACATCGCCGAGTGCCCTGTTGCGGATTGGTGCTATGTCGATAAAGAATCAAGCTGTGTTTTGCCAGCAGATTGGTGCGATCCAGTTGACGAGTAGTTTTGTGGCTAGGAACTATTTGGTCCAATTCAGAATAAGATGGGAACAAATACCAAAATCTCGTGTCTGGGAGGAGTTATGCCATTATTGCAAGGTCTCGTTGGATTAGCCTTTATACTTGCGTTATATCTGGCACCTTTTTTAATTCTATTCTTCATTATCCGACTCTTTCTTCGGAGAAAATAGGAGTGTCACGCAAACATTAGCGTAGCTTTCTTCCAATATGAGCCGAGCATTGGCAAGTGGAATAAGAAGCCCGACCGTTCGCCACATGAAAGTGATCGGACGGGCTTCTCTATTTAACCCGGGCCGCCACCCATAGCGGCTTTCCAAGCGTATTCTCAGTGCAAAGCAATCGTCAGTTTAATCCTATGCGCTGATACCGCATTTCATTTGTTCGGCTCGAATTCTACGGCCTGGCAACCCTCGCACTCTCCGGCAAATGGATTGAACGCGAAGGCAGAGATGATGTGTGCGTGGACATCGAGGCTGCTGTAGGCAACATACTGGGACATGGACCCCCGCTGCGCGTGGTATGCGGCCCGGCATATTCATTGCCGTCCAACCCCGTGTAGTTGCAGCAAAGGGTGGAACCTCAATGCTCAGCTCATGTTGTCCGTGGGACACGAGAATCGTAAGTACACTTTGGTGCGATTCTCACGCTGATACTGAGCCACCTGGAATAAGATACGTCGCGACAACACTTCGCTTCACCTCTGTCTCGACAAGATGACGTAGACTAAAGTTTCCTTTAGTAAGAGAACGAGAACTATATCTGAAAGCGTTGCGATGGCGTGAAGGCACCGAGTCCGAACCGCCTGAATGCTACGTGCATCTGCATCGCCTTTTTGTTATCTCTGCCAGTTGGGTAGCACTACACTTGTCATCATTTACCCTGGTACATGCTGCCTAAATCCACTACCCCTTCTACCGCGCCGACCATCTCGTCATCGTGAGAGACAACGATGATCAGCTGGCTTTGCTTGTTGCGCTTAACATAGGCCGCAAGCTCGGCGCGGCTTACAGCGTCTAACCCAGTCGTGGGCTCGTCGAGTACCAAAACTGACGACTTGCGTGAAATCGCCGACCATAAGTACACTCGGCGCAGCTCACCGCCCGAAAGCGCGGAGCAACGTTTCCCGAGCAACTCCTTCACGCTGTTTTCCAGCGAAAGTAGGCCATCTACACCCCGGTGATAGGAAGAAAAGGGCGTGTCGAAATACTCTAACAGCTCTTTCACCGTTTCGTCCGGCGCGAAGCACGACTGTGGGCAGCACGATATCTCTCTCGCACGTATGTAATCCAAGTCGCATTCTTCGATTGGCACGCCGTTGTATTTTACTTTGCCTTTCGATGAGTATAGCCCGAGCATCAAGTAAAGAAGTGACGTCTTGCCTCTTCCGTTTTCCCCAACTATGCAATATGTACCATGACCGGAAAACTTGAAAGAAAACCCGCCGAGGACCTCTCGGACAGATCCGTCTGGAAGGGCAACCGAGAATTCCAAATCAGATACCGAAATGTCATTTATTTCATCGAGTTTAGCTAAATCGGTCCGATTCCACCCCGATCTCTCCTTTTCTCTCGTCGCGATAGCCGTCCTATCCCATGATGCTTTGGCATCTTGATAGGATTTGAACAATGACATCATACTTTTCAAAGTCTTAAAGAGAACCGCGAAGTATGTACCGATGATAGTGTACTCGCCTATTGACATAGTTCCGTTAATGATTCGTACTCCGGAAACAACAAGTATCACCGCTTGAAACAACGCTGCGAAAAGACCATCGAGCGATGTCAGAGAATATGATAGCTTTCCGGAGCGCAAAACTTTGGGAAAATAGCTCTTAAACCCAGCGTCGAGCGCTTGTTCGCTCTTGCCGTACGAAGATGTCAGTTGAATGTTGAGAATCTGATTAAGCTGCGATGCAATTGCGGCGTAAAAGGCGCTGTCCGCCTCTTTCTTCTCATACGTGACCCTATACAAAAGTTTCCTCAACCCAGTAATTACACAGAAATACACGATGAGGAGAATGATGGAAAACACCGCGAGAGTTGAATCAATTGACCATATGATAAGCAATACGATGGGAATGGCTACAATGGACAGCGGCGCACTGATAAAATTCGCCAAAACGAAGGATGAGACCACGCTGGAGTCGGAAATAATCCGTTGCGTTGTATAGGCTGGATCGATGGTCCGACTCACCAAGTAATCGTCTCTTTCAAAACGCAAGACGGCCTCCCTGAGAAGATCAAAGGAAAGTCTCGTGGTTATGCGAATGGAAAGTGTTCCTGCAAAATAAGTAAAGAGGGTGGAGAAAACTCCTATTGACGCAACCAGGAGCGCGAAGAGTACGGCGTCTCTTTCGCTGCGGTTACCGAGAAGAAAATCTAAGAATTTCCCGTTCACGTATGGCATGGCATAGGAGAGAGCGGTTCCAATCACCGTGATAGCAATGAAGACGAAAGCCCCTTTTGCTCTGATGAACCTCGAGAGAACGCATCGAATCAAGGAAGGCCCCAATCTACCCGCCACAAAACATCAATCACTGATACCTTACACCTCAACACAACAGGAGCGAAGATTTGCCAATGAGACTGCTTTAAGATTGCCTTGGGCCAATACGATCTCAAGCTCTTCCTACAAGAGAGTCGGAATCGGACATCTCCTCCGACGAACCTGGCAATCGGGCGGTTGAAATATCTTTTTCAACCGCCCGATTGCCACAATAGATTTGAGCATCCGCCCACAAACGTCCGCGTTTTATACCCATCAAATCCTTTGCCTTTTGTCGTCTAGACTAGAAAAATCGCTCGAAATAACGCAACCGGCCTGCTCGCTTGAAGAAACCTAAGCCCGTAACGTAGATGTGCAAACTTCCGAAACGCCTTGCGCGGCATAGTGCGTATAAACTTCGTCAACCGCCTCAGAAATATCTGAGTATCGCGCCGGGTCAAAAGCATACGATGTCGCAGCTATACCCTGCACCCATTCGGAACGCGGATTAATTGAATAGCCACACAGCATCATCATACATGCATCTAGACCTGATTTCCCAAGTATCCGACGTATTGATGAGAGCATCGCGGGTCGCCCCTGCACCATCGTCGTCACCCCTATTAGCAGTATTTACCGTTTTTCTCTAAATGCGTATCGCCACCCTTAAGAATACGAAGTGTTTTATCCAGACCCGATTGTCCTCCATCTCAAACGAAGGGATAAGGAATCTCATCCGGAATCGGCAGTAACGGAGGATTCACAACGACAAGCGAAAAACATGAGTCATCTCTCAGAGGGGAGTAAAGGCTCCCCTCAAGCACCCTAGTTTCGTCATCCAAAGAGTTGATGGCAGTGTTTTTCTTACAAAGGTCGACAACAAAAGGGTTGATTTCTACAGATGTTACATCCATGCCACAGTTGGTAAGTATCAGGCCCTGTATTCTGGGGCCAGAACACAAATCGAGAGCCTTCCGTGCGCTCTGCGGTGTAAGGCGCCAATCTCAGCAAATCTGTCCCACAATACTGCGCTGAAGAACAAGACGGAACCCCTGAGCCAAACTCCCCTATACCTTATTAAGGCTAAGACAGGCAAGTTCACGCACCCGGCATATTCCAGAATAACATCCTATTGTTTTAGATGCTCTACAAGCATGAACAGCCGCGAATCGGAAAGATCTTCTAGTTTCGCCCCGACTGACCGCCAAGGGCCAAAATGGCCCCTCCATCCCCGGGCGACTGGCTCTGGCGCGCCGAGGAGTGTCCCCAAGTGCCGGCAGAAAAGGAACGTCCCTAACTGCCGGCTAGAGGGCACCAAAGAGGATGGCGTAGGTAGTGGATTCGCCGAGCTTGAGCTCGTCGCCGGGATTGAGTTGGGCGGAACGGCCGGGCTCGACCTGAATGCAGACGCGCGTGGCCCCGTTTACCACCACGGTTCCGTTGGTAGACGACAAGTCCTCGACGTGCCAGATATTTTGAGCATCGCACCAGATATGGGCATGGCGGGCCGAGACATCGTCGCCGACGTCGGTAATATCGCCCTCACCAGTGGCCAGCGCGCCAATCTCAACACCCTGCTCACTCGGCTGAATCCAGCGCGGGGCGCTCACGACAAAACTGTTTTGCACGCGCAGCAAGCCCAAGGGGTGCGCCGGGGCGGGTTCGCGCTCGCCTGCGGTCATCGACATGCCAAGCGAACGCGGCGTGGAGGTGCCTCCGCCACAGGTCGCGTGCGCGTAGTCGATGGCATAGTTCACCGAGGACCGCACATCCGCCGAACAACCGACGGCGACAAACAGCACCAGCACGGCCTCGGCGCGCTCGGCGGGCATGAGTTCCGCCGCCTGGGACAGGCGATCGAGCGCGTTGCGATAGAGATTCGTGTCCTGGTGGCACTCTTCGAGCGCGCGTACCATCAGTTCACCTGCAGGACCGCACACCATATTGATCACAGCCGTGGAGTCCATGGGATTTCGCTGGCGCAGGGCCAGTTGCGACATAATACGCGCAGCCGAGGTACCGTATTCGGCAAAGTAGCGCTGCTGAAGCGTGCCGACCGGCGCGCGAACGATAAAGCGGGAAACCCAAGAGCGATCGGCGGCCCGGCTCTGCGGGCTGCGGCCGTCGGCGAGCGGACGGGACGAAAGCACCAAGCCGCACAGCTCGATATGGCTCAGATGCGCCGCGCGCTTAAAGATGTCAAACATGGCCCCACATGGGGTGAGCTCAACTTGAGATGCCATGACCTAGGCCTCCTTGGTCGTAGAAATAGAATCGGACGATACTTCGACAGGTCCGCCAAAAGTACGGGCAGCTGCGGCTCCACCGGCAAGCGGAGTCGCCATCTGGGCTTTTGTGCGTCGCGGTGCCGAAACGGGAAGTTCAAAGGCAAAGCCCATCGCAAGCAAAAACCACGTAAGCGTATAGGTTGCAACCAAAGCGGCAACAAGGCCGCCCATCACGGCGCGTTGGGAAAATACGCTACATGCAGCCACAGCCAGTACCGGAACCTCGCAGGCAGAAAGCGCAAGCACACCCTGCAGGAACCCCGAGCGTCGATCGCGCGCAAGTGCCCCCGCGACAACGCCGGCCATGCCTGGCAGCGCCAGCGCCAGTGCGGCAATAACACCCGGTAGCGACCCAGGCCACACGAGCGATCCCAAAGTCGCCGTCACGCGAGCGCCCGACGCCAGCAGCGCGGCCGAAACCACGACCGCAGCCCAAACCACGCCACAGACGACCGCCGCGCCGACCATCAGCGCGCGACGAACCGCGCGGCCGGACGCATCCATGGGGCACGGCGTGAGCGGCTCGCCGCGGAGCGAACGACCGACATTTTGCGCATAGTGGTCACAAAACGCCGAGAGCGCCGCCTCGACCGCCGCCGGCTCGGGACGATCTTTTTGATGGCTGGACAGACAGGCCATCACCACGTTGAACAGCTGGGCATCGACAAACGCCAGCGCATCGCGTAGCTCCTCGGAATCCGGCTCAAGCCCCAGCTGCTGGGCCTGCTCGGCCGCGGCGAGCGCCACATCGGGCTCGCGATGAAGCAGCTGCGTCAAATCGCAACCGGGCGCATGGGCACCAATGGGATAGTCGGGCCGCGTGTCCATCTTGAGACGGTAGGGGCTCGCGATGTCGCGCGTCTTTTTGCGCGAACCCGAGGTGCCCGAAGTGCTCGGCGCGGCTTCGTATGGCGCGATGCCGGCAATGAGCTCGTAAACCGTGCTTGCCGCGGCATAGACGTCAATCGCCGGCGACATACGCAAAGCGCGCAGGTCGGGAATATCGTCGGTGAGCATCTCGGGCGGGGCATAGGCAACCGTCGCGCGACGCAGCGTGGCATAACGCTCCGTAAACGACGCCTTGCCGCCGGTACCGGCCACGGCCGACGCAGGCTCAAGCGCCAGCGACGAGCCAAAGTCGATCAGGCACAGGTCAAAGGTGCCCTCGGCAAGCTGCCGGTCAAGCGGTAGACGCGCCGTACGCACCATAATATTAGCGGGCGAGATATCGCGATGGACAAAGCCCTCGCCCACCAGGCTCATACGGCAGAGCAGATCGAACAGGTCGCGACCCAGACGCGCCGCCACAAGCGGCGACAGGCGTCCGGCATCGTCCACGGCAAGTCGCGAACGCAAGCGGGCAAGCGTCTCGCCCTCGACCCATTCCATGACAATTGCAGGCACACCGTCGACCTCGCCCCAGCCATAGAGGCGGGGAAAGCCCTTAAGGCCCGAAAGGGCGCGATGGCATTCGTATTCCTCGCGAAACGCCGCCTTGAACTTGGCGACCAGCGCCTCGTGAGCGGCATCGTCGTCAAACTCATCGCGCGTCGGCAAGATGAGCTGTTTGAGTGCCACGGCCTCGCCTTGGGCGTTGACGGCACGCGTCACGCGGCCGATACCGCCACGGCGCATGGTGGCATCGTCGGCAAACAGCATCGTAAAACGACGCAGATAGGCAGGCAGTTCGCCCTGACCGAGCGCAATGGCCGGCTCAAACCCGTCGACACGCGCCAGGCGCAGGCCGACCATGGGATCGCGACCGAGCGATTGTGGTGTGGTGGATGCAAGATCGGTCATCATAGGGCAAGCGCCGCCACGTTATTGTTGAAGTTACCGAGCGCGACGTCATCATCGCCGTAATGGCCGACCCATTGACATAGGTTGGTGTAACAGCCCCACAGATTGGCATACTGCTGATACCACTTTGACCGGGGCGAGAATGTCTGACGACCGAACTCGGCTCGAATGACAAACATCTCCCCGACCAGGCTGTCGCACGGCCTGGGATCTCCCGTAGAGTTATAGGTCGAGACCACGTCATTGGCACGAGAAACATAGCCGTCGAGCATGTTGTACTTGGTCACAAGCCAGCTGTGAATGCTCTCTTCCTCAGCAGCGGAAAGGCCACCGGAGTTTGCATCGTTGTCAGTGTTGCCGCCCGTCGAGCCGCCGTTTCCAGACCCTCCGGCAGAGGAACCCGACCCAGAGCCACCGCCCGAACTCGACGAATCCGAGCCGGAGCCAGAAGTATCCGAGCTACCGGGCTTTCCGGACTGCTGGGCGTCCTGCTCCTTCTGCTGCTCGACCTTATTCACCGTTGCCGCCACGCTATTGTTGGACAACCGATCGATGATCTTGGTGTTGGTGAGCACGATGGTTTTGCCATTGGCAAGCGTGACTTCGTTGTCCGGGGCCTCGGCGCCGTCCGCGTCGCCGGTGCCAAACACAATATGCGCGACCACACTTGCCCAAGCATATCCAGTCGTGGTCCCCAGGTCACTTTTGACCTCATGCCCCACGCGCGGTTCGCGTGCGGCATGTGCCTGCATCATGGACGGCACGGTCATGCCATAGGCAGAAACGCCAGCTATGACCAGCACCAGCGAGCAAGACAGCAGTGCGTACGCCCGCGGCGCCAAGCCCAGTCGGCGTCGCATGCGCACCGCGGCGCCGCGCTTTGTCTGAGTGCCACCGGGCCGCATGCGTTCTCCTCCAACAAAAACACGCCGCTCGGGAGCGGCGCATTCATTCGAATCCATATTTGAGTGTATCAGCGAACCCAAAAGGTTGCGCAACGAATGGGCAAATTAAGGATGCGAGTGGAAGCATCCATGCGATAAGCGGATACAAAGCATCTTTGTTGCACAACAAACTTACAGTCGCACGGGGAAATTATGGCTACCCCGTGCGTCGCGATGAAGACATACGGCAGGAGCAGGCTCGCCACCTAAATCGTGCGACGGGCCTCGATGGCGCGCCCAAGCGTAAGCTCGTCGGCATACTCCAGGTCGCCGCCCACGGGAAGGCCGCTCGCCAGACGCGATACCTCAACGCCCAGCGGCTTGATAGTGCGGGCCAGGTAGCTCGCCGTGGTCTCGCCCTCGATATTGGGGTTGGTGGCGATGATGACCTCGTGGATGTCCTCGTGGCCCAAGCGTGCCAACAGCTCACGAATGTGCAACTGCTCGGGACCAATCTTGTCCATGGGACTGATCACGCCGCCCAATACGTGGTAGAGACCGTGGTAGCTGCCCGTGCGCTCAATCGCCTGGACATCGCGCGGCTCGCCCACCACGCAAATGCGAGTGGTATCGCGCATCGAATCCTGGCAGATGGAGCACTCGTCGGCCGTGGCGTAGTTAAAGCAGCGGCTGCAAAAGTGAACCTCCTGCTTAACCTCCAGGATAGCCTCGGCCAGGCGGCGCGCCTCCTCGGCATCGGCCTCGAGCAGGTAATAGGCGATGCGCTGGGCCGACTTGGGACCAATGCCCGGCAGACGGCCCAGCTCATCGAGCAATTTTTGCAGACTATGGTTGGCACTCATATATATGCGTGTCTTAGAACGGCATGCCCGGGATGTTGAGGCCGCCGGTGATGGCGCCCATCTGCTTGTTGGCGAGCTCGTTGACACCGCGGACGGCCTCGTTGACGGCAGCCATGATCATGTCCTGCAGCATATCGACGTCCTCGGGATCGAGGGCATCGGGGTCGATGGTGAGGTTGACGAGCTCCATCTCGCCGTTAACGGTCACCTTGACCATGCCGCCGCCGGCAGAGGCGTCGACGGTCTGGGACTTAAGGTTTTCCTGCGCGGCGGCAAGCTGCTCCTGCATCTTGCGAGCCTGCTTCATCATTTGCTGCATGTTCATACCGGCCATGATGGCTCCTTTACGTGCGGCCGCGCGACAAGCTGCAAGGGCAGCCGGAGCGCGACGGGACTTTCAAACTCAAAAATCGTACCACGGCGCGGGGCAAGCAAGCGGGGCGGACACGCTACCTCAGTCGATATACATGTCCTTGAGCGTGACGCACGCCCAAGATTATGCAAGGTCGAATTATGCAAGGTTGCATAATTATCTCAAGCTACATCTAGCAGAGCTGGAACCAGGCAGTTTATGCGTAGGGCTACAAGGCTACATGGCAAAATGCCGAGCCGCTGCTCGAGGCGGCACGCATGGCGGCTGGGTATAATTTGATTGTCATAGATGACGATTTGGAGGTGCCCTCGTGAATGTCCCAGCCGTACTCCAAAACATCCGCTCAAAACACCCCGTTGCATATGTGGTTCTCTATCTCTTTGTCGTCTGGGTATTACTGGTTATCATCACCCATGCCATAGCTTTTGGAGCAGAACTGCTGATAGCCAGCTCGGACCAGCCCGTCGTCAAATGGGAGACGACCGATGAATGCACCGACGGAACCCGAACCATTTACTACAACAGCCCGTCCCTCTACCAAGAGTTCAAGGTCAAGATAAAGGACTCCAAGATTGTCGATGCCGAACTGGGCTCTTTATTTACAATCGGAGCAACCGTCAACGCCGAGCAAGTCGAGTACACGGACAGCCATGCGACGTATCGTATCGACCTCAGCATCCTAGGCCGACCGTCACGCGCCTGTCTGCTCGAATGCGATATACGCGGCACCACGTTGCACATGTCCGAAATACAGATGCGCCCGGGCAAGGGGTTCTCTTCTTGAGCAGTATACCCGCCTGCGCAGCTACTCCACCGGCTTGAAGATGGTGGACTGGCCGAAGACGCTGCGGATGAGGGCTTTGGCCTCGTCCTCGGTCTGCGGGATGCTCGGGGCTGCACCCTGATGGCCGAAGGGGCCGCCCGCACCGGAGTTGGACTCCCAGGGAGCTGCAGGAGCGTCCTCCTCTTTGGGGGCAGTTGCAGCGGACTTGGGCGCGGACGCCGCACCCGGCACGTCGAACGGAGGCAGATCGTCCCCACCAGCATCGGCAACAAAACCGCCAACCATGGCATCGTCGTAGGGAACCTGCTCGGATTCCCATGGCGCAGACGGCGCGGCGGGCTGAGCCTTGGGAGCGGACGCGCGCTCGGGCGCTCGGGGCGCGGGCTCGGTCGGGAGCTTGCCCGTGGCAGGAGCGCCGGCGGGGTTGTCGGAGCGCAGCCAGGGGGCTTTGCCCAGGTCAGACGACTTGGGCGCGGGCGAGGCAGGCTTGGGCGCGGGTGTCGGAGCAGCCGGTTTGGCCATGACGGGCTTAGGCGCCGACGGGGTCGGCGCCGCTATCGGTGCTGCTTTTGGCTGCGTCGCGCTGGCGCTCGAGGATGCAGGGGCCGCCGAGGACACGGGTTGCGGGTCCGCAGATACCGCAGCCCGTGCAGATGGAGAATGCTCCTCATGTTGAGGAGCCGGCGTGCCACCCCCATCCAGGACATAGTCGACGGTACGACGACCGAAGACCGCACTGACTGTCGGCAGGACCACCGACTGCGTGTCGGCGCGTCCAAGCATCTTGATGGCAAAGGTCGAGCCCGCGGGGAACGAGACCGTGAGCCTGGAGCCGTCGTCAGCCGTGGCGCGGGCATTGAGCAAAAGCCCCGCGTAGGAAGCCTGACGCGCCTTGACACGCTCGACAACCTCGGCCCATTTGCGCTGCAGCTCTCCGGCATCCTCGACCGCGGGCGTCTCGGCAGTACCGGCGGCGGCAACCTGGGCGGCATTGTTGGACTGGGGCTTAGGTGCCGGAGCGGTGGCAGGCGCGGGAGCCGCAACGGGCTGAGGCGTCGGAGTCGGCGCAGGCTGAGGTGCAGGCGCTGCAGGCTTGGAAGCTGACACGGACGCAGAACGGGACGCAGGCTGGGCAGCCGGAACAGCAGCACCACGGTCCCAAGGCATACCGCCCTGGCGCGCGGACGTAGCAGCGGGGGCAGCGGATGCCGCCGGAGCGGCAGCACGAGCGCCCGAAATTAGCGTCGGCTGTTGGGCAGCAGCGGGTACGGATGCTGCAGGCGCGGCGGCCTGAGCAGCAGCCACGCTCGCCGGCACGGCGCCGTTGGCAACCATGGCCTCCAAGCGGGCCACGCGCTCGGCCAATGCCTCAATCGTTAAATCGGCCTCGGGACGTGCCAGGCGCGTGCAGGCGATCTCGAGCACCAGGCGCACGTCGCTCGCGCCCCTCATCTCCAGTGCGGCATCGTCGAGCACCGTCAGCACACGGGCCAGGCGGTCGGCAGGATGCTCGCCAAAGGCAGCGGCCTCGGCAGCAAGCGCCTCGGCCTGCTCGGAGCCGCCCTCAAACAGCTCGGCACGGGCACCGGCAACGCAGGCAACGTACACGTCACGCACATGCGCCACCAGGTCGCGCGTCAGCTCCAGCAGGTCGTTTCCTTCCTCGACCTGCGCACGGATCAGTCCATAGAGCTCGGCAACATCGCGATCGGCAATGGCGCGGGAAAACTCGCCCAGAATCTGGTCCGAAACCTCGCCTAAAAGCGAGCGGGCGTCGTCCGCATGCACAGAACCGTTGCCAAAGACGCTCAGCTGCTCCAGCGTGGACAGCGCGTCGCGCATACCGCCCTTGGCATGGCGCGCCACGATAGCCAGCGCCTCATCGTCGTAATCGAAGCCCTCCTGCTCGCACACGTATGCCAGGCGACGCTCGATATCCTCGTTGCCGATGCGATGGAAATCGAAACGCTGGCAGCGCGAGAGGATGGTCTCCAGAATCTTTTGCGGGTCGGTGGTGCACAGCACAAAGATCACGTGTGCCGGCGGCTCCTCGAGCGTCTTGAGCAGCGCGTTGAACGCCGCCGTCGTGAGCATGTGGACCTCGTCGATGATATAGATCTTGTACTTGCCGCGCACCGGGGCAAAGTTGACGGAGTTGATGATTTCCTCGCGCACATTGTCCACGCCCGTGCGGGAGGCGGCATCGAGCTCGTAGACATCGGGGTGGTTACCCTCGGCAATGAGCTCGCACTCCTCGCAAGTACCGTCGGGCATGCAGCCGCTTGCACCCTCGGCGCGCGCCGCCTCGGCATTGCGGCACAGCAGCGCCTTGGCCAGAATGCGCGCCATGGTGGTCTTGCCCGTGCCGCGCGGTCCGCAGAACAGGTAGGCGTGGGACAGGCGCCCCTCGGTGATGGCGTGCTCGAGCGTCGAGACGATATGCTGCTGGCCCACCACGGAGTCAAAGGTGAGCGGGCGATACTTTCGGTACAACGATTCCATGGGTGCTCCCCCGGGTATACTGAGTCTTGTTGCCGCGGCGGCCATGCGGTCGCACGGCATACTGCATTCCATAATAACCCGTACGGCGAGCCCGCCGCGATAGGAGTCCAAAGAGCATGGCAGACGCAGAGAGCAACCTCGTTCCCTCCGAAGCAGCCGACCAGGTCGAGGTCGCGCTCGAGGAGCAGGCCGCAGCCGACGACGGCATCCTGTACCTCAACGAGTACCAATACGAAAACGACCTCGTCACCGACTTCGCCCGCCTGGTCGCCTCGCCCAGGCGTCGCGGCTCGCTGTATGTCGCCGCGGCAATTGCCGCGCTCATCGGCATCGGCATGCTGGTGGCCGGCGGCAACTGGATCAAGTTTGGCGTCGTCTTGATCGTATTCGGCGCCTTTTTGGCCTGGTGGAGCAAAAACCTGCACCACACCCTCGCCCGCGACTTTATCGACGCCGTTGAGGCCGACGAGTCCATGGGTGGCCGCTATCGCCGCGTCGCCGCCAACGAGGACGGCCTGATGGTTTGGGGCACGAGCGGCAAGTCGCAGTTCTTCCCGTTTGAAAAGCTCGACCACGTGCTCGACGGCGAGCGCATCTTTGTGGCCATGTTCGCCGACCAGGGCGTGACGATCCCTAAGGACACCTTTGTCCGCGGCGATGCCGAGCAGTTCGGTCCCTTCCTTAAGGCGCGCATCAACAAAAAACTCCGCATCGAGACCAAACGCAAGAAGATGAAGGCAGAAAAGGCCGCTGCCGAAGCAAAACAGGGCGACAAGCCCCAGGAGACCAAGGGCAAGCAGCGCAAGCAGAAGAAGAGCAAGAAGAAGCGGTAGGCCGGCCGACACCGAAGGCGCCTCGTCCCGCGCCCGATTCCGGGCCGGGGCGCCTGGAATCGGGCGCGCGTACCGCCAATGGACCCGTTTTGCCTTGCTCTCGAGCTATTTCACTTCAAACCTTAAGAGCCTTCTCTCCGGCAGATCGGTCATCTTCATCGTATAAGTCCCAGGAAAAGCCTTCTCAAAACGGACGGTCTCGTAACCTTCGAAATAGTCGTTGGTGTTCTGCATCATAAATGGGACGAGCAACTCGTTCTCCGCCCCAACCTGCACGGCAAACGCAGCAGAACCGCTTAGAGCCGGCATTGCCTGCGCCATCAGATCGGTATTGACCATAAAGTCATAGTTTGGCGCAGACTCCGGCACCAAATGCCAAACATACGTCTTGATTCCGCCTTCGACATTGTCCTTATTCCTGACACGCATCTTTACGGCGATAACACACGTGATGTCGGCGTCCTTCAATTTCGTTTTCGTATCCACGACGCCATATTTTGAATAATCATCATGCGCACGCTTGAGATACTCGCGCGGCGTGAGCAGCTCTGCCCCGTCTATGCAAAACGAATACCCGTCAGTCGCCACATCCTTCGAACCCAGAAACGCCCCATCCATCGAGAGCCATTCGCCCTCCGCATAATATTTCTCAGGAATGACCGTCCGGTTCCCGTTAACGGCGCTCACCCTCATGCCCGCAAGGCCGGTAGCAGCACAGCCGAAAAGAGCGAGCACCGACCTTCTCGTCCACAGGGTCTTCTTCATCGCGCTCACGACCTTTCCCGAACTTTCACAACGGCACCGTCGCGCATGCAGTAAACCCGATCGGCCAGCTCCTCGAGCACCTCTCCGTCATGGCTGGACAGAATAACCTCGCGACCCGTTGAGGCCGCCATCGCCACAACGCGCTTGAGCATTTCAACGCCCGCTTCGTCGAGGGCATTTGTTGGCTCATCGAGAACAAGCAGCTTCGGCTTTTCCATAATTGCCGCAGCTATCCCCAGACGTTGCTTCATCCCAAGCGAGTATGCTCGGAACTTCTTTTTTTCGTCTGCATCGAGCCCCACGAGCCGCAGGGCAGAGCGAATGTTCTCGGGGGTGGCAACGCCCTTGATCTGAGCGATGAGCTCCAGATTGTCGTAGCCAGACAGATATCCCAAAAAGGAAGGCGCCTCGATCAACATCCCCAGACTCGGCGGGAACGAGATGTCCGCCCCAAGCCTTTGTCCATCGATAGAGATTTCGCCTTCGGTAGGCTTGATCAATCCGCAAACCGCTCGCATGAGCATGGTCTTACCCGAACCGTTTATCCCCTGAAGTCCGACCACGGTCCCAGGGTCAACCTCGATGGACACGTTGCGCAGGACATCGTTTTTGCCCATGCGCTTCGATACGTCCCTAACGATCACGCTCATATCTTGTCCCCCTTTTCTATAAGGTCGGCCCTTCGAAACCACAGTCCACCCAACGATAGGCATAGCGACATAATCACAATTGAAAACAAGACGCTCGAGCCCGCCGCGATTCCCTCTTTGACAATTCCGCCCCAGCGCAACAGCATCAAGGCGTTACCCAATAGCGCCCAATGTCGTGCATATGCCGAGCAGATCAGGTAGCTCATTAAAACCACAAACGAGACTGACGGCCCAAGCACAAACCCAACCGCTGCCTGCGCAAACGCAAGCGCCTCGAAAGCAAATAAGAGACCTATGAAAAACGGCAGCGCATCCGCCTCGGCAGCTTTGAGAAACCACGGCGCCAAATTAGCCAGCTGAAGCGACTCGCCATGAATGACCGCGCTGAACGAGGAGCTCACCACCAAGCTCCAAATCACAACAGAGCAAACCACCACGAGCAGTGAAAATGCCGTTACCGCCGCCACTGAGATAAAACGCGAGGCCCACCAAAGGGTTCTTGCCCGGCATCGAACAAGCGCTTGTAAACCAAGCCCGTGCAACGATTCGGTCGGATAATCGAGTGTTGTATAGAGAATAAGCAGAATGAGGAATAGCCACCCTAGCGGAGGCACAAACATGACCCCGGGCCTAGGCTCAAACGGAGCAGATCCGGCAAACACGAGCGCAAGATTATCCGCAAACCCCAAGGTATCCGTCCTGACCCCATACACAGAAGACAATCCGTAGGCGTACACCAAGTTCGCAACGGTCACTGCCGCAACCGCAATAAAAGCAATGATGTTCTTCTTCAAAACGGTCCTCAGGTCCGCGGCGACCAGCCTAAACAGCATCAGACCACCTCGCGTCTTTTCCACGCCCCAGAAAAAGCCAACGAAGCAAGGGTCAATAATATGATTTCCGCAAAACCGGCTCGAATGTCTGGCCAGTTATTCAGCGATTCCGACCTGATGCTGTTGAGGATATTGCAGTTAAACCCCACACAAGCCATTACGCCGAAGATCCAGCCATTTGCAAAATGCCACGCAACCATTAGCAGATACGGGACAATTATCGCTTTGATTCTGCTACGAAACAAAATTGAGAAGCCAGTTACAGCCATGGATAAAGTCCCGAGCGTGACAGCATCGAACAGCGTGTATGCGAGCACATATGACAAAGGATGCGAATAAAATAGACCGGAGAAGTAGCTATGCAGGTAAAGTCCTACGTAAGTCGACTCATCGACCCGAGGAAGATACGCAGGAAAAAGCATCGAGACGATCAGGAAATTGACGAGCAGAGGAATGGCAGTCACTGTAAACGCGGAGAGGAAAGCAGACAGCATCTTTACGTTCACGTACGCCTTTCTGGAAACGCGCGTGCATATCTGCATGTCATAACCACTCAAACGCTCAAAGAGACACGACCAAGATCCAGCCAACATTGCAAGCAGGGGCAGTGCATAGAAAAACACCGACGCAGACAGTGGCGCGTTCGCGCTCACAACAATCCAGTTACCGAAGCTGCTTTCACGTGTTTGACCGAGATAATTTTCGGCTTGCACGCCAACGCCGTAACCAAAAGAAAGAAGGTTGTGGCGCTCTTTTTCCAAATTTGCCCACGGCTCCAGCGCGGCAGCTATTGCAACTGCGACCGCAATCAAGAGAGCAAGGATAAAAGCTGGACGTCTAATCGTTTTCGACAGTTCGTATCTTGCGAGCTTTTGGTTCATACGTCCTCCTCCCCCTTCCGACCCAGAAAGCCGGAAGGGAGCCATTTCAAACAACTATGCGGGAAGCTTGTGGAAATGCCCGACGCAGTCGGGGCTCCATACGCCAATAACAGTGCCGTAGCCAGACTCCGCCCATGCAGTCAGTCGCGCCGCAGATCGCCCGTTCTCACGGACGAGGTTATACATTTCCCACTGTCCCTTGTGATTCGAACGATACGTTCCCTGAGTACAATTCATGCTGCCGCTACCGCTTGTGTTATACGCACCGTCTGTATATAACCGAAGCGGATTTCCCGTATGGCCCTGGATATCCAGATAGAGCGATGAGGAATCATCCTTTTGACGGTAGCCAGTTGCACTCGTCCCGGCACATTGAAAACTAAATGCCTTATCGGCATTGTTCGTACAGGTCGTAATTCCCGTATCGGCGTTTTGAGTAATGCTGGAAACCTGAGAGGTGTCAAACTCCTCTTGTGCAAACGATGCAGCGGGAACCCCTAGGGACAGACCAGCTGCAATCACCAAACCGACTCCGATTCGAGCAATAGCGCTCCTTGGCTTAATCATGGCCTTCTCCAATCAAAAGCGGTTAACAATGCGTCGACGCACGGCAACCTTTGCATGAATGGAGAAAGATGTCTGTAAACACTCGCTATTGAGTTGATAATCCAGGCGTTTACACGTTATCCACCTGCGATAACAATGAAATAAGCTCCGCTTTGTTCTTGATCTTCAACTGGCGATAAGATGCGGATCGCAACGCTTGCACCGTAGATGCAGCGTAACCGACATCCTCCGCAATAGCCTTTGTCGTTGCGCCCTCTGCCGTCATCAGCAAGATTTGCGACTGAACATCAGAAAGGGAGCGAGACATAAGCAGGGCCAGCTGGCGCACGCGGGCTGTTTCGGTGGACCCGTTCGCGCGGTACTCCAAGACGGCTTTCTCGTCCTCAACCGAGCGGGCGAGCGCGATGTGCGTGACGAACATGGGCGCAGACCAGCAGACGACCACCGTTGCCACGACGACATTGACAGCCGAACTATGCCCCAACAACGACGCGAGGAACAACGGCTTGAAAACCGTCAGATCCTGCACCATGTTGAGCAAGACAACCCAAACAGGAGCCATCGCCCCAAAGCAGAGCATCCATACCCCAAGCATTTTGCGCTGCGGACAGCTTCGCAGCACTATATACGTGAGCAGCACCCCCGTCAGTACCGCAAGTTCATGAATTCGCCCCCTAGTTGCTGCATAGATTAAAGCGGATACACCTATTAACGCCAACGGCACGATAGCCCGAGTATGGGCATGAACCTTAAACGGGCGCAGCTTAACAGCGAGCGAAGCCATAGACGCTATGCCGCAAAACAGGACCGGTGCAGCCATCAACGGATCGCGTATGCACCTCCATGCCGCGATATAAACAAAAGCCCATTCCACGGCAGACAGTATCGCCCACACGCACGGGCTTCCGAGCCCAATCGCTTCGCCTGCCCTATCCAGATCAGCGTCATGATTTGTCTTTACAACCGCGCAATACGGCGAAAGAAACAGTCCGAGGCCCAATGTATAGCTTGCAAGAGAAAAGGCGACTGCCCGCGTAACGCTGGATTCCCAATCACTATTCGCCATTACCAAGGGACCTGCCGCAAGGAAAAAAAAGATGTGGGCAGATATCGAAGCAGCCGGTGCGTCCGAGCTAATGCCAACATATCGCCGGCATGCCGCTGCGACAGCTCAGACTCTACAGCTTCGCCCCCACCCGCAAACAGCGCCACCAGCTCACGCGAGCCCGCAACCGACGCCTTCCCGTATGCTCGGTGAAGCGTGGTCCGCACCGTCGATGGCTTCGTATCCGTCTCCCTGGCAATTTCCGCCGGCGTTTTCCCTTTGAGCAGCAGTCGAACAAACTGCTCTTCTCGAGGCGACAGAGAGGGAGAAAACGCTCCCGCATCGAATGGGTCGGACGTGCGGGGGATATCCGAATCGTTGTTCCGCTTCTTCCTGAGCAACGTGCATACGAAGGCAGCAATAGCGGACCCTATCGTCAGCGACGCAATGATCGCGGCATCGTTTGCGAAGTATGCCACCTCAACAGCGGGAACAAGGCCAATGGGAACTGCTACGAGCACAGAACGGGCGAGCACGTCGCTCTGTCCCCGACCAAAGGCGCGGGGACAGCAAAGCAGCGGGACCGCAGCCAATACGAGATAGAACAGAGGAATTAAAAGCATAAGGCCAATTGATGCGGCCATTACAGAGGGCATCCCCCATGGCTCGGGAACGACTCTCCATGAAACTCGACAGCAGAACAGCAGACAAGACAGGACGGCTATTGTTTCTGTAAAAATCGCGTCCTGCGGATGACGAGTTTCTCTTTCGTCAGCCCGCGTCGCCCCCTGCGTCAAAGGAAAGCCCGCCGTATCCCAAATTACACATGAGAGGAGCAACGACCCAGCAAAGCACGAGGCGCATGAAACGCCGCGCAACAGCCAGATAGGCGCAAACACGAATGGAATAGAATCTCCGCGAGCATAGAAGGCCAAGTCGGCCCACTCGGGAACCGCCGCAATAGCAGCAAGGAAAATACCGAAGGCGCCAAGGAACCCCGGCCGCCTTATTTCTCTCCCCTTGCGGAGCGCAACACCGTGACCAAACGCCGCTAGGCACGCGCCAAGGATAACGAGCCAGGTCATTGCACCTGATACCAAGCCAATTGAAGATGAAAACCGGTGATAAGGGGTGACCGCCATTACGATAAGCACAATGGCGCAGGCAGATGTGGCAGAACGGCGGGAAAAGAGCATATGGCCTCCATAGCGCGGCATTATACCGCTCGGTTCGTTCATCCCTCTTCGCTCCCACACCGGCCAGCATCAACGATTCACGCATACTCCAATCCGAACCAGATAACGGGCCAATTTTTCCGCAGCCCCCGCCCCAAAGCGGGATACGGTTTCCTTTTGAGCGCCGATTCGGAAAGTCCGTCCCGTTCCAGGCCAATATTCTGGGATGCAGTTTCCGCAGCCCACCCCATTTGGAAGGCGCATCCCATTATTTGGCTGAAAACTGGGGTGCGCTTTCCGAACGAGCCGAAACGGCCCGAATCGATCGGACCACCTCATCCCCGTTTCCTCGCCATCTGCCCGAGCGTGCTACACTAGCAGCATCTATGCCACCGCGAACGGCTCGGCTCCGCGCCCGCCACTCGCAAACGAACTTTAAACGCACGAGGGTTGGCCATGCCGCTTTTCTCGCAACATACCGCCCGGTTCTCGCCGGACGTTCCTTTGGAGGGCACCAGCTCTCGCGAGCTGCTCAAGCGGTACCAGCCGCTCGAGACACTTGCGACCGGCGGTTTTGGCTCCATCGAGATTTGCCGCGACACGCACCTGCGCCGCCGCGTCGCCATTAAGCGCATCCCCCTTATCAACGGCGCCGGCATGCCCGCCAGCGACATCATGGATGTCCTGCGCGAGGCGCACACTGCCGCCATGCTTCAACATCCCAATATCGTGCAGGTCATCGACTTTACGCATGACACCGCCTATGCCTACCTGGTCATGGAGTATGTCGACGGTATGTCGCTGGCCGAATTTTTGCATCGCGTGGACGGCCACTCGCTCACCTTTGACGAGGCCGCGGCCATTGCCGATGCCCTGGGCCAGGCGCTCACCTTCGCCCATAGCAATGGCGTACTCCACCTGGACATTAAGCCCGCCAACGTGCTCATCGACCACTCGGGCAATGTAAAGCTCACCGACTTTGGCATGGCGCGACTGTCGTCCGCCGGTGGCTTTGGCGGCTCGCGCGGCGGCACCATCGGCTACATGCCGCCCGAGCAGCTCGATATCGAGACCGGCACGGTCGACGAACGCGCCGATGTCTTTGCCCTTGCCTGCGTTATCTATGAGGGCTTGTGCGGCAGCGCTCCCTTTATGGCGGCCACGCCCGCCGACTCGCTCGACCGCATCATCGGCGGCGCCACCTATCCCAGCGAGCTGATACCACACTTTCCCCCGGGAGCCGAGGCCGCGCTCATGAGCGCGCTCTCCCCCATGCCGCAGGACCGCCCCAACAGCATCGAGGCATTTTGCGACCAACTCCTTGCCGGTCTGGGCAGCGTGCGCGAGGGCCGTCGCAGTCTGGAGCAAATGGTTGGCGAGCTTTCGGATGACGAGCAGGAGCTCGACGATATCGAGCCGTCGTACTACGAGGACGACGCCATCGAGGTCGACCCCGCGCTCGGCTGGGCGGGCACGCGCTGGAGCCATGCGCGCGACTACACCATGCACGCTATCTCGGCGCTAACGTGCGGCGCCTTTAGCTTTTTGCTGATGCAAACGGCCGGGGTCGCGGCGCTTCCCGGCCTGGTCATTGCGGCTATCGCGATCGGAGCGGCGGCTGGCCTGGCCCCCCAGATCGGCTCGGCCATCTCGGCTGTGGGCTTTTTGGTGCTCATGGCCAACGCCACCATGCAGGCGCAGGGCATCCTGTCGATGTTGCCCGTCGCGGTGATCTTTGCCGCTGCCATGTCCGGTTGGTGGATCGCCTGGGGTCGCACCGAGGCTGCCGCGAGCGCCGCGCTCACCTGTGCACTCGCGCTTGGCTGTCTGACTGGCAATACCTTCCTGGCAGCTGGGGTCGCCGCCGGCGTCGCGTCATTTTGGCTCGGCCCGGCAAGCGCCGCCGCGGCAACGGGCATGGGCGTGCTTTTTGCCCGTCTGGCGACGGTCGCGCTTTCAGCCGGAGGCGTGCTGGGGCTCGGTAACGTTGCCGCAGCGCTGGAAGACCCGCTCCTTTGGGCTGCCTTTGTGCTGGTCGCGACAACTGCCGCAGCGTCATCTGCGCTGCTCAATGCCCATGCCAAGCGTGCCGACCAGGGCTCAAACCTTGCCGCAATCGCCGCCATCGCCGTCACCGGCATCGGCTGCGCAGCGGCATCCTGTCTTGCACACCATATGGAAATTGCCAGCCTTGCAGCCGCGGTCGCCGCCAAGGCGGCAGTTGCGGGAACCCTATCCTCTATAATCGTTGGGATATGCCTATATTTGCTCGGATACCAAAGAACCTATACGGAGAGTGATCTTTCGTGAACTTCCTGAACATCTTCGAGGACCACGTGGCCGGCATCTTCGGTGCCACCCGTGCCCCGTTCTCCTTTAAGAAGCTTGCCAAGCAGGCCGCTCGCGACATGGAGGATCAGACTCTGGTGATTAACGGCGTCAACACGGCGCCGGCACTCTATACCATCCTGATCGCCGCCGACGACGATCCCATGCTCGCCCCGTTCTACCCCGAGCTTTCGCGCGAGGTCCGCGAGTTTGTGAAAGCGCAGGCCGAAAAGCGCCGTTATGTCTTTGTCGGCGAGCCCCTCGTGCGCTTTATGATCGATCCGCAGCTGCGCGCCGGCAAGTTCTCGGTCTTTGCCGAGAACGTCGATGCCCCCACGCTCGGCCGCCTGTACGAAGAAGAGCGCGCCTATCAAAACGGTCTGGGCCAAAACAACTCCGCGGCAAGCCGTGCCGCCAGCGCCCCGCGCGCCGGCCAGCAGCAGTTTGCTGCCCCGCAGCAGCAGCGCCCCGCCGCCATGCCCCAGCAGCAGCCGACGCCTCGCGCCGCCGCTCCCGACCCGCTTGCCATGGCAGACCCCTTCGCGCCTAGCGTCCCCGACCCCGCCGCCGCACCCATCCCGGTGCCGCAGACCGTCTCGCGCGACGCGCTTGCCGGCATGGGCGGAGCCGCCGCGACCGGCGCCGCCGTGGGCCTAGGCGCCGCAGCCGGCATCGCCTCCAACATGGCGAGCACCCGCACCCCGCAGCGCCCGCTCGCCCAGCTCGTCGACGTCGTGAGCGGCGAGAGCCATAGCATCACCTCCGCACAGGTGACCATCGGTCGCGAGCGCTCAGTTTCCGACATTGCCCTGCGCGACCCCAACGTGTCGCGCCGCCACGCCCAGCTCACCTTTACGGGCTCGGATTGGTCGATCGAGGATCTCAATTCCACCAACGGCACGCTCGTCAACAACCGCCGCATTACGCGCTGCCCGCTGCGCAACGGCGATCTGCTGACGTTTGGCCTGAGCACCTTTGAATTTAGGGGATAGTCTCTTATGAACATCGATATCGTCCTTTTTGCAGGCCGCATCGTCCTGGTCGCCCTGCTCTATATCTTCCTGTTCGCCGTCATGAAGACCGGCGTGGGACTTGTGCGCGGGCAGCGTCGCGACTCGGCTATCTGGACGATCGATGTGGACAAGGGTCCGCGCGGTATCCGCGGCATCCACGTAGACATGCTCGGCCCCGTCATCGTCGGTCGCTCGCCATCTTCGGACATCTGCATCAACGAACCGTTCGTCTCGGCCTCGCATGCGCGCTTTTCGCTGCAGGGCCCGGCGCTCATCATCGAGGACCTCAACTCGCTTAACGGCACGCTCGTCAACGGCCGCCAGCTTGTGGAGCCCGCAACGCTGCGCGAGGGCGACGAAGTCCAGATCGGCGATGTGGTCATGAAGGTGAACCGTCGATGATCGACGAGGAGAACAAGTCCGCGACTATGACCGAGGCACCGGCTGCCGCCACAGCTGCGCCGGCCCACGCCGCTCCGGCGGGCTCCGCACCCGTGGAACCCGAGGACACCGTGTTCTCCCTGCCTCTTTCGCATGTAACGCATGATATTTCGGATCTCGCCGATAACGAGGACGAAGAGGATGCCGTAGCGGCGCCCATCGGCGCACATGCTGCGGAACAGCCCACAGCGCCCGAAGCAACCTCGGCGCCAGCTCACTTTGCAGAGCCCGTCGCCGCGGCAATCAACGAGAGCGCTGCGGTGTTTGCGGCACCCGAGCCCGCCGCGCCGGCGTTTCCCATAGCCCCGGCATCCGAGGTTGCGCCCGTGTCTACGCCGGCGCCCGAAGCGGGGCCATCCCCCGAGGACGGCCCTGCACCCAAGGCCCCGCAGCCTGCGCCCGCAAGCGAGTCCGATACCGTGGCCGAGCCCGCCGCCCAGTCGCAAAGCACGCCCGCGCCGTCGCACTTTGCGACACCCGAGCCTATAGACGTCAGCCCGCAAGACGACGAGTCGACCGCCCGCGCGTCCGAGGAGCCCGGCTCCCCGGACACCGGCGATTCCGAATCAAACGCCGAGACCGACACCGTCTCTCCCGGTGACACAGCCGAGATCGACGTTGCCGCCGTTGAGGCCAAGCTCAAAGACCCCGGCTCGACCATGAGCTTTGAGCCCCTGACCGAGGAACGCATCGAGACCGACTCGACCTACGACGCCGGCACCACCACGCAGCTTATGTGGGGCGCTCGCTCCGACGTCGGATGCGTACGCCCGCACAATGAGGACTCCTACCTGGTGCAGTCGCCGCTCTTTTGCGTGTGCGACGGCATGGGAGGACACGCCGCCGGCGAGGTGGCATCCTCCATCGCCGTCGAGACCATCGCCAAGACGGCGCCGCAGTCCGCGGACGCCGCGCGACTGGCCGCAGCCGTCGAGGCCGCTAACGCCGCCGTGATCGAGGCCGCTCTCAACGGCCTGGGCAAACCCGGCATGGGCTGCACGGCCACCTGCGCCTACATCGAAAACGACACGCTCGCCATCGCCCACGTGGGCGACTCGCGCGCCTACCTGCTCCACGAGGGCACGCTGATCCGCGTGACCCGCGACCACTCCTACGTGGAGGAGCTCGTGGATGCCGGCGAGATTACGGCCGACGAGGCCCGCGTCCACCCCAACCGCTCGGTCATCACCCGCGCGCTGGGCTCGGATCCCGCCATGTATGCCGACCACTTTACCCTGCACATCGAGGAAGGCGACCGCCTGATCCTGTGCTCCGACGGTCTTTCGAGCATGATTCCCGATAGCGATATCGAGAACATCGCCACGCAGTCCTCGACCGCGCAGATCTGCGTCGACAACCTGGTGGACGCGGCACTTGCCGCCGGCGGCCACGACAACGTGACCGTGGTGGTCGTCGATTTGGTCGACGACGGCGTCATGCGCGAGGCAAAACGCGTCCGCCGCCGCAATGTCACCATCGCCGCCGTCCTGGCCCTTGTCTTTGTGCTGGCAGCGGGCATCTGGGCGTACACGGGCATCACTGGCTCGTACTACCTGGGTACCTACCACGGCAATGTCGCCGTCTGGCGCGGCCTGCCCGGCAAGACGCTCGGATTCAAGCTCCACTGGCTCGAGAGCGAAACCAGCATCAAGCTGTCCGACCTGCCCGAAGACACGCAGAACCGCCTGAAGGCGGGCATTCCGCAAACGAGTGTCGACGACGCACAGGACACCATCTCCAAGTACCGCCATCAAATTGACGAGGAGCAGACCCGTCAGGTGATTGACGCGCAAACGATTCGCGACAACACCGATCAGGAATCCACCTCCGAGTCAGATTCCGAGAAAACCGCCGAACAGTCCGCCGAGGCCGAAGCCTCCGATAAGAATTAGAAAGGGAGTGCCGCTTATGAGTCGCCGCAACACCGAACTGCTCTTGCTCATCGCCTCGGCGTTCCCCGTCATCCTGCTCTATGCGTTGTACGTGCTCACCGCGGGCGCCACAATCTCTTTCGAGACGCTCGCCGTGCCGATCGGCCTGTTCGCCGCCTTCGCCGCAGCGCATATCGCCGTGCGCATCCTGGCGCCCGGCGCCGACCCCGCCATCCTGCCCATCGTCTTTGTGCTCTCGGGCATCGGCATCACGTTCGTGACGCGCCTTGCCCCCGACCTCGCCATCTCGCAGCTCATCATCTTGTTTGTCTCGGTGGCACTCATGGTGGGAACGCTCGCGCTGGTCAAGAACCTCGACGTGGTCATGCGCTACAAGTACACCTTTGGCATTATCGGCATCATTTTGCTGATGCTGCCCATCTTTATCGGCACCACGATCTCGGGCTCCAAGCTGTGGATTCGCATCGCCGGCTTTACCATCCAGCCCGGTGAGTTCGCCAAGGTCTTCATCGTCCTGTTCCTGGCCGGCTATCTGGCCGAGAACCGCGAGCTGCTCTCCATCTCCAACCGCAAGATCCTGGGCCTCAAGATTCCGCGCTTCCGCCTGCTGCTGCCGCTGTTTGCCGTGTGGGGCGTATGCCTGCTCGTCGTCGTCTTTGAACGCGACCTGGGCTCGGCCGTCCTGTTCTACACCATCTTTTTGCTGATGCTCTACGTTGCCACGGGACGCTTTTCCTACGTCATCATCGGCCTTGCGCTGCTTGCCGTTGGAGCCGTGGGCGCCTACAAGTTCCTGTCACACGTGCAGGTGCGTTTCCAGATTTGGGCCGATCCGTTTAAGGACGCCCAGGGCCAGGGCTACCAGATCGTCCAGTCGCTTTACTCGCTCGCCGACGGCGGCCTGGTGGGCGTCGGTATCGGCAACGGCATGGCAAACAACATCCCCGTCGTCGAGTCCGACTTTATCTTCTCGGCCATCGGCGAGGAAATGGGCCTGCTGGGTGGCGGCGCCGTACTCATCCTGTTTATGCTCTTCGCCGTGCGCGGCCTCACCACGGCCGCTCGCGCCAAGTCCGACCTTGCTGCCTTTAGCGCCACCGGCCTTACGGCAGCCATCAGCTTCCAGGCCTTCTTGATCGTGGGCGGCGTAACCCGCTTGATCCCGCTGACCGGCGTCACCCTGCCCTTCATGAGCCAGGGCGGCTCCTCGCTGCTGGCGAGCTTTATCATCGTCGCGCTGCTGTTGCGCGCCGGCGACGAGGCGACCGGACGCGAAGCCGAGCTCACCGGAACCGGCACCATGGCCGCCATCACCGATGACCAGGTCGCATCAGCCGCAGCCCCGACCGGCACGCGCTTTGCCACCTCGTCTTCTTACGGCCGCGGCAGCCACTCCGCCGGTTCGCGCATGCGCCGTCGCCTGCTCGACACGCCTGAATCCGGTGTGCTCGGCCGCGTTGCGCTCGCCAACCGTCTAACCCGTGCGGTGCTCGCCTTTACGGCGCTGTTCGCCATCCTTATCGGCAACCTCACCTATGTCCAGGTCATCAAGGCCAAGGACTACCAGGACATGCCGACCAACAACCACACCATCGCCCGCTCCAAGTACATCCAGCGCGGCTCCATCATCACGTCCGACGGCGTGACGCTGGCCGAGTCGCTGCAGCAGGAGGACGGCACCTACGCCCGCTCCTATCCCAACGGCAATATGGCCGCGCACGTGGTGGGCTACGTGAGCCAGCAGTACGGCACCGCCGGTATCGAGAGCGTCATGAACGACACGCTCACCGGCTCCAAGGATTACTCCAGCTGGAACAACGCCATCGCATCGCTCGCGGGCCAGACCCAGCCGGGCAACACCGTCAAGCTCACGATCGACTCGCGTATCCAAACGGCTGCTGAGCAGGCGCTCAAGGGCTTTAAGGGCGCCGTCGTCGTCATGGACCCGCGTACCGGTGCGGTCCTTGCATGCGCCAGCTCGCCTACCTACGACAACACCAACATCGACGCCCTACTGCAGGCGGGCGGCGGTGAGGACGGCTCCTTGTACGACCGCGCCATGGACGCACTGTACACCCCGGGCTCCACGTTTAAGGTCGTCACGCTTGCCGCGGCGCTCGAGACCGGCACTGCCACGCTTTCGAGCACCTACCAGGCGCCCGGCTCCATGGATATCGGCAACGCGCCGGTCACCAACTACGACAACGAGAGCTACGGCACCATCAGCCTACAGCAGGCCTTCGCCGTGTCGTCCAACGTCGTCTTTGGCCAGGTGGCCAACGAGGTCGGCCCAAGCTCGCTGGTACAGTTTGCCAACGCCTTTGGCTATGGGCAAAAGCTGGGCCAGGACCTTACCTCCGCCGCCTCCATCATGGCCGACCCGTCGCTCATGACCGAGTGGGAGACCGCTTGGGCAGGCGCCGGCCAGCCCGTCGGCATGGACCACACGCCCGGCCCGCAGACCACGGTCATGCAAAACGCCGTGATTGCCGCAGCCATCGCCAACAGCGGCGTGGTCATGGATCCGTTCTTTGTATCCCAGGTGCTCGCCCCGGACGGAACCGTGGTTAAGACCACGCAGTCCCGTTCGCTGGGCCAGGCCGTCAGCTCGGCCACGGCTGACCAGGTCAAGCAGGCCATGCTCGCCGTCGTCCAGTCCGGCACCGGTACCGATGCCCAGATTCCGGGCGTCAAGGTCGCCGGCAAGACCGGCTCGCCCGAGACCGGCGGCACCAACGTCAACTCTACGTTTGTTGGCTTTGCACCTTACGATTCACCCACGGTTGCCATCTCGGTGGCCCTGGAGGATTTCGACAAACACGACGTCAAGGCGGCCAAGATTGCCGGCATCGTCCTGACCGCGGCGCTCGCCGCACAGGGAGCGTGATGCCCATGATCGAATCGGACACCCGAGGCGTGCCGCGGCCGAAGAGTTAGCGGCAACGCGCCACACGGCCCCAGCGGCCACATCGTAGGTACTACACACATCGTTGAGCGAATAGTTATGTTAGGAGCAGGAATGGAACAGAGGGTCCTCGGGGGAAGATACCTCCTCAAGGATAAGGTGGGGACAGGCGGCATGGCGACCGTCTACCGTGCACAGGACCAGGTCCTCGACCGCACGGTTGCCGTCAAGATCATGCTGCCGCAGTATGCTGGCGACGCAACCTTCGCCGCACGCTTTAAGCAGGAGGCCCAGGCAGCAGCCGGTCTCTCCTCCCCCTATATCGTGGGCGTCTACGATTGGGGCAAGGACGGCGACACCTATTACATCGTCATGGAGTACCTGCGCGGTACCGACCTTAAGAGCGGCATCAAGAGCCACGGCGCCCTCGACCCCAAGAAAGTCGCCCAGATCGGCTCGCAGATCAGCTCCGCGCTTTCGGTCGCTCACAAGCATGAGATCATCCACCGCGACATTAAGCCGCAGAACATCATGGTGCTGCCCGACGGCAACATCAAGGTGATGGACTTTGGCATCGCGCGCGCCAAGAACAGCCACCTCACGCAAGACAACAACGTGCTGGGAACCGCCCACTACGTCAGCCCCGAGCAGACCCGTGGTCAGGACCTCGGCCCCACCTCGGATATCTACTCGCTGGGCGTCGTGATGTATGAGTGCGCCACCGGCCGCGTTCCCTTTGACGGTGACGACGCTATCTCGGTCGCACTCAAGCAGGTCAACGAGCTGCCTATTCCACCGAGCCAGATCAACTCCGGTGTCGACGCCGACCTGGAGCGCATCATCCTCAAGTGCATGGAGAAAGACCCGGCAAACCGCTTCCAGACCGCCGACGAGCTGCGTCAGGTGCTCAACAGCTACCTGTCGGGCCGTGCCGTAAACATCTCGGAGCCCACACGCATCATCGGTGCCCCCGGTGAGTTGGGCGCCACCAAGACTCGCGAGCTTTCCGATCAGACGCGCGCCATGGTGCGTCCCGTCTCGGGCGTGAGCGGCCAGAATACCGCCCGTAGCTCGGTTTCGGGCTCCACCGGCTCCTACGAGGTCGAAAAGCCCAAATCCAACAAGAACAAGATCATCGCCGCCGTGGTGGCAGCCGTTGCCGTCATCGGCATCGTGGTGGCCTTTGCCACAGGACTCTTTGGCGGCGAGCAGGTCACCGTTCCCGATGTACTGGGCAAGGACCAGCAGACTGCCGTCGAGCTGATCAAGGAAGCCGGCCTCGAGGTCGGCACCATCGACCAAAGCTACAACGACGATGTCGACGAGGGCAAGGTCGCCGAGCAGACGCCCAACGGCAACACCAAGAAGGCCAAGGGCACTAAGGTGAACCTGGTAATCTCCAAGGGCCCCAAGCCCTCCGAGAAGGTTGAGGTTCCCCGGCTTGTCGGCCTGACCAAGGACCAGGCAGAAGCCGCGCTGGCAAGCGTTGGCCTGAAGGGCAACGCCTCCGAGGAGGCCAACGAGGCCGATGAGGGCCAGGTCTTTGAGCAGGGCACCGAAGCCGGTAAGGAAGTCGCGAAGGGCACGACCATCTCGTACAAGGTCTCCAGCGGCCCGGATACCACGTCCGTCCCCGACCTGACCGACATGACCGAGGCCCAGGCGCGTAACGCCCTCGATATGGCAGGCTTCGGCGTCGACGTGAGCTACCAGGAGAACGACTCGGTTACCGAGGGCACCGTGATCAGCTGGAACCCCAGCGGTAAGCAGAAGCCCGGCGCCACGATTACCGTCGTCATCGCCAAGAAGTCCGGCAAGGCCAGCGTTCCGGGCAACCTGTACGGCAAGAGCATCTCCGCCGCCGTCACCGCGCTCAACAACGCTGGGTTCTACAACATCGCATTCTGCGATCAGAACGGCAACCCCGTGAGCGGCAACGAAAACGCCACCGTTACGGGCGTCTCCCCCACCGGTAAGCAGTCCACCGACAACACGATCACGCTAACAGTCGCACTTTCTGGCTCGGGTTCGGGCTCTGGCTCGGGCACGGGTGACGATTCCGGTACGACCAACTAGTCGCCACCCCACCGCTCATCACGGCTCTCGTCGCAAACATATTCGCTCACAGGCGCCCGCTTGCTTCCCCAGCAAGCGGGCGCTTCGTTTTTGACATGACATGAACCAGAAGAGCCCGGTACCGTGACGGTGTACCGGGCTCGATCAATCTCTGGTGCCCCCGGGCGGATTCGAACCGTCGACACCCGCTTTAGGAGAGCGGTGCTCTATCCCCTGAGCTACGGAGGCATGTTGTATTAGTGTAGCAGATTTGCGCCACCACCATGCAGCGCATAGCCGCTCTTCGAGATAGTCATCTGCGACGATCTTTCAATGACTAGTTGTTTAAGAACGTCGCAGATGACTACCCAACGACTAGTTGCCTTTGTGGAAGAGGTTTTTGATAACGGAGGGGATGCTCTTGGCGCCCTTGGCCGTCACATCGATAAAATCAGGCGAACGCACGAGCTTATCCTCGTCAACGTACTTGCGGACCGCACGAAGCGTCTCTTTGTCGTCGCGCGTCGAAAACGTAAAGTGACCATTGTCCTTGGTGAAGATGGCAAAACGCGTAATCTTCTTGGTGCCGCGCAAAACCTCAGCGGCAATATAGTCGACCTCATCCCACGGGATCTGAATAAAATCCTCGGGATTGCGCTCGTTATAGTACTCAAACGCCTTATTGCCCACCATTACGTTACCGTGACTGGTAAGCCCCATCAGGCAGGTTGCCGGCGTTGCCAGATCGACCGTGCTGTTCTGAGATTGCGCCATGCGCGCCTCGCCCTCCAAATAAAACAATCGGACCGCATCCAGTGTACCCACCGGGTGCGGTCCGTTTCAATGGCTCAAAAGCCCTTGCCTAACAATTCTCGGTCTTAAGCCGAAACGTGCTTACATGAAGCCGCAGACGCGACCGATGATGCCGATGGCGAAGAGAGCCAGGATGATGACGATCGGGCTGACCTTCTTCTTGAGGAGCTTGCAGACCAGCAGGGTCAGGCACACGGCGGCAAGGCCGGGGATGAGCTGATCGAGGTTGGCCTGAAGCGTGGTGACCTTCACCTGATCAAGGGCGTTAGCACCGATGGAGTTATACATCGTCAGTGCTTCCTTGACACCCTCAGAACCGGAGGGCAGGTTAGCCCAGTCGATAAAGGCGCCAGCAGACTGCGTGACCTTGGAGACGACCGGGGTGAAGGAGATGGACACCCAGCGCTCGACCAGGGCGCCGATGATGAACATACCAAGGATGGAAGCACCCTCGGTGACCTTGCCCATCAGACCGCCGGAGAGGTCCTTGGCGATGGAGGAGCCGACCTTGTAGCCAAACTCCTGCGTGTACCACAGGAAGGCGTAACGGATGATGTTCCACGCGAAGAAGAACAGCAGCGGACCGGCGATGCTGCCGGACAGGGCCAGGGAAGCGCCCAGAGCGCCCAGAATCGGGCGAAGGGTGAACCAGAAGGCGGGGTCGCCGACGCCGGCGAGCGGGCCCATCATACCGACCTTGACGCCCTGAATGGCGACGTCGTCAATCGGAGCACCGTTGGCGCGCTCCTCCTCGAGAGCGAGGGTAACGCCAATGACGGGGGCGGAAACATAAGGGTGGGTGTTATAGAACTCCAGGTGGCGCTTAAGAGCGGCAATCTGGTCATCCTTGCTGGTGTAGAGCTTCTTGATCGCAGGGATCATTGCGAAGCACCAGCCGCCGTTCTGCATACGCTCGTAGTTCCACGAGCCCTGAAGGAACTGATGACGGAAGCAAACCTTCTTGCGGTCAGCCTTGGTGAGCTGAATCTTGTTCTCTGCCATATGTATCACTCCCCTCCTACTCGTAATCGTTCAGAATGTCGCCGAGCGGGTCGCCGGAGCCACCGCCCATGCCGCCACCCTGCTTAGCCAGATCCTTAAGGCCAAGGTAGATGAGGGCAAGGGAGATGCCGATGAGGCCAAGGGCGATCAGCGTGAGCTGAGGGATGGCAGCAAGGACAAAGCCGAGGATGAAGAACGGCCAGGTCTCCTTGGTGGCCATCATGTTGATGACCATGGCGTAACCGACGGAAGCGACCATGCCGCCGCCGACAGCCATGCCGCCGGACAGCCAGTCGGGCATAGCGTTAAGCGCGTTGGTAACAGCCTCGGCCGGGATGATGCACAGAAGCACTGCCGGGATGGCGATACGAAGACCCTGCATGAGGATAGCAGCGTACTGCCAGCGCTCGATGCCGGCGAAGTCGCCCTTCTCGGCGCAACCGTCCATGGCGTGAGCGATAGCGGTAGCCAGGGTACGGCAGATCATGGTCAGGAACAGACCAGCGACCGACAGAGGCACGGCGACGGCGATAGCGGCGGTAACGGCCTTGGCCGAATCGGTGGCGCCACCGTTGAGGGCGAGCACCATGATGATCGAAGAAGCGACCGAGGCCAGGGCGGCGTCAGGCGCGACGGCGGCGCCGACGTTAGCCCAGCCAAGGGCCATCATCTGGAGCGAACCGCCCAGGAGGATGCCCTCCTGAAGGTGACCGGTTACGAGACCGATAAGCGTGCATGCCACGAGCGGCTGATGGAACTGGAACTCATCCAGAATGCCTTCCATACCGGCAAGCAACGCGACAATCGCAACAAGCAGAATAGTGATTGCAGACATGTATCGGACCCTCCTTTACTATGCTTGAGCGGCCAGTTCGGCCTTAGCTTTCTTCAACATGGCGTCGAGATCCTCGGAGGAATCCGAAGGAACCTTGCGGACCTCGAACTTGACGCCCTTGGCCTTGAGGGCCTCGAGAGTCTTAACGTCGTCATCGCCCATAGCGACGGCGTTGGTGACGACGACCTTGCCCTTGGAGTGAGCCATGGAACCGATGTTGACTTCCTTGATGTCGACGCCGGCCTCGATGGCCTTGAGCAGATCCTGCGGGTTCTCGAAGAGCAGCATGGCCTTGGTGTCACCAAAGCGCGTGTCCTTGACGACCTCGGCCATCTTCTTGATGGGCACGACGTTGGCATGGACTCCCGGAGGGGCAGCCTGCTCGATCATGGTCTTGCGGAGCTCGTCGTGAGCAACGCCGTCGGAAACCACGATGATGCGGTTGGGGTTGATCTGCTTGGTCCACGTGGTGGCCACCTGACCATGAAGCAGACGGGTGTCGATACGGACGTGGGCGATCTTGATGTGCCCGTCGCCGATGACCGTTCCCGGAGGGATGGCGCCTGCAGGAGCAGCGGCGGCCGCAGCCGGCTTCTTCTCCTCGGGCTCCAGAGACTCGGGCTTGACGCGCACGCCAGCCTTAGCCTCAGTCACGAGATGTTTTGCGATCGCATGTGCAGTGTTCTTTGCGTCAAAGCGCTGCGAATATGCCTCGATGAGCATAGGCAGGTTGACACCGGTGACGATAGCCCAGGAATCGTGGCCCTCGATGAGCCCGCTGATCTGGTTGAACGGCGTACCGCCCCACAGATCAACGAGGAAGAGCACCTGCTCCTGGTCCTCGAAGGAAGCGACTGCTTCCTCGACCTTGGCACGGAAGTCGTCGGGGCCCATGCTCGGCTCGAGCGAGACCACGGCTACAGACGGCTGATCGCCAAAGACCATCGAGCCCGTCTGCTTGATTCCAGCCGCCAAGTCACCATGGCTAGCAAGAACAATACTTACCATCACATAACCTCCTTTTTGTCTACGTATTTCCTACACGACATGAACGAAGTATACCTGTTTGGATTGTGGAATTATAGCTGAATCCGCAAAAGGTTGGATTATTTGTTTAAACGTCTAGGTTTGTTACAAGTTGATTACGTTGCTATTTTTCGACTCATTTCTCACTAAAGCGTCGCTCATCAAGTCATGTATTTTACAGATACAAGCATGCTGTTCATTGATACCGATTTTAAGCAAGTGCGAATGCGCTTGTACTGCCGCTATTTTGTTTAAACAGACATACCTTGACTATTAGCGTGACTTATGCTCTAGCGCAAGTAGTCATTGGGGACGTCCCCAACGACTAGGGGCTAGGCGATGTGGAGGGGGTTGGCGGCGTCGACGGCATCGGGGGCGTCGGAGAGGCCGTCGGGGGCAGCGTCTGCCGGGTCCTCGTCGGGGGTCTCGATCTGCTTGATCATGACCTCCTGGCCCTGCAGCAGGTATGTCTCGCCGCTGCCGCAATAAGGGCAGGTCTTGCCGTGCTCGACCGTCGCGTAGTCGCGGCCGCACGCCTCGCAATGTGTCACGGCCTCAACGGGCTCCACGATAAGCTCCGAGCCCTCGGTGATAGGCTTTTTATCTGCTGCCCAGCGCCAAGCGTCGAGCAGCAAGTCGGGAACGACGCCCGAGACCTCGCCCAGCAGCAACGTCACGCTCGAAACGCGACGCACGCCATTGACGCGCGCCACGTTCTCAACATCGCGAATGATGTGATACACGATTCCGAGCTCGTGCACTTTTATATTCCTTCCGCCGTTCCCGTTATGACTACTTACTTGCGACCGAATTTGATCTTGATGGCACGCTTGAGTGCGTACTTGCCCAGGCTGGGGAGCTTTTGCTCGTATTTGACCATCGTGGAGCACTCGGGGCGGTCGCGATCCAGATGGATGGCGTCAAACGCGCACTTGGTGGTGCACAGGCCGCAGCCGATGCACTTGTTGGGGTCGACGATCGAGGCGCCGCAGCCCAGGCAGCGGGCGGTCTCGGCGCGCACCTGCTCTTCGGTAAAGGTCTCGACGTACTCGCTAAACGGCGCGGCCTTCTCGCGCTCGCGGTCCACGTGGGCAACCTCGCGGCTCGCGTTGTCGTAGCTCTCGATCACGACATCGTCGCGGTCGAGAGCGGTGTAGCGGCGCTGGTTGCGGCCGATGGTGAGCGTGGAGCCCGGCTGCACAAAGCGGTGGATGGACACGGCGGCCTCGTGACCGGCGGCGATGGCATCGATGGCAAAGCTCGGACCGGTGTAGACGTCGCCGCCCACGAAGATGTCGGGCTCGGCGGTCTGATAGGTCTGGGGATCGGCAAGGGCGCCCTGGCCGCGGCCGAGCTCTACCTTGGAGCCAGCCAGCAGGTCGCCCCACACAATGGACTGGCCAATCGACATGACGACACGGTCGGCATCGACACGACGCAGATCGTTCTCATCGTACTCGGGCGCAAAACGCCCCTCGTCATCATAGACGCGCGTGCAGCGCTTAAAGGTGATGCCGCACACACGGCCGGCCTCGTCCAGGTGAACCTCCTTGGGGCCCCAACCGCAGCTGATGTGCGCACCGTCCTCGATGGCCTCGCGACGCTCCTCCTCGCTGGCGGGCATCTGGGCCTCGCTCTCTAGGCAGAACATCTCAACGTGCTCAGAGCCCAGACGGCAGGCGTTGCGGGCAACGTCGATGGCCACGTTGCCGCCGCCCACCACAATGGTGCGGCCGGACAGGGTATCGATCTTGCCGCTGTTAACCTCGCGAAGGAAGTCGACGGCCACGGTCACGTCCTCGGCATCCTCGCCCGGAATGCCGGCAAGGCGGCCGCCCTGGCAGCCAATGGCAACGTAGAAGGCCTTAAAGCCCTGCGCGCGCAGCTCGTCGAGCGTTACGTCGCGACCGACTTCCACGCCATAGCGGAACTCGGCACCCATCAGGCGAATAACCTCGACCTCGGCCTCGATAACATCCTTCTGCAGCTTAAAGCTGGGAATGCCGTAGGTGAGCATGCCGCCCGGGCGCTCGTTTTTCTCGAACACGACGGGCTTGTAGCCCTTCTCGGCCAGGTAGAAAGCGCAGGACAGGCCAGCCGGACCGGCACCGATGATAGCGATCTTCTGATCGAAGCCGCCGGCACGCGTCGGAGTCACCACGGGCGGGACATAGCGGGTCGCTGCGTCCAGATCGCGCTGGGCGATAAACTTCTTGACTTCGTCGATAGCCACGGCGGCGTCCACACGGCCGCGGGTGCAGGCGTCCTCGCAGCGGCGGTTGCACACACGGCCGCAGATAGCGGGCAGCGGGTTCTCGCGCTTAATGAGTGCTAGGGCCTCGTCATAGCGACCCTGAGCCGCGAGCTTCAAATAGCCCTGAACGGCAACGTGCGCGGGGCAGGCCGTCTTGCAGGGAGCGGTGCCGGACTCATGCGTCTCGATGCGGTTGTCGTTGCGGTAGTTGGGCGACCACTTGGTGTGGTCCCACTTGGTGGCATCGGGCAGCTCCTGGCGCGGATACTCGGGCACCTGTCCGCCGGCCTTTTTGCTGCAGAGCTTCTGGCCCAGCTTGGCGGCGCCGGCCGGGCACACCTCAACGCAGCGACCGCAGGCCACGCACTTGTCCTTCTCGACCTTGGCGACATAGGCCGAGCGCGACAGGTTGGGCGTGTTGAACAGCTGCGAGGTGCGCAGGGCGTAGCACACGTTGACGTTACAGTTGCAGATGGCGAAGATTTTGTTCTCGCCGTCGATGTTGGTGATCTGGTGCACAAAGCCGTTGTCCTCGGCCTGGCGCAAGATGTCGTAAACCTCGTCGCGGGTCACGTAATGGCCACGATCGGTCTCAACCACGTAGTCGGCCATATCGCCCACGGCAATGCACCAGTCGGCGGGGTCGTCGGCGCAGCCCTCGCCCATCACGCGACGGCTCGCACGGCAGCTGCAGGTGCTGGCGGCATACTTACCCTCGTATTTGTCGAGCCAATGCTCGATATGCTCGATCGGCACCGACGTGCTCGCGGCATCGATAGCCTTCTCGACCGGAATGACATGCATGCCGATGCCGGCACCACCGGGCGGCACCATCGGCGTGGCGCGGGACAGCGGTCCCTTGGACGCCTGCTCAAAGAACTTGGCATAGACCGGATGCTCCTCGAGCTGGCTCACGCGCATGTTGAGAAACTCAGCGGAACCCGGCACCAGCATGGGCAGCACCCACTGCTTGGCGCGCTCGGGGTTTTCCCAGTTGTACTCAAGCAGACCCGTATAGCTCATGTCGTCGAGCATCTTCTCGATATCGGCTTCGGGCATGCCGGTGAGCTTGACCATCTCGGGCAGCGTATAGGGACGGCGCATCTTCATCTTGCAGAGCGCTTCGGCCTGCTCGTCGGTTGCGGCCTCGGCAAACGACCAGTACTCGTAGCCCAGCAGCTCGTCGCGATGCAGCAGGCGGTTGGTGCAGTGCTCGCACAGCTTGACGATTGCCTCGCGCGGATGCTCCGGCAGCGGCGGCACAAACTCCGCGCCGATATCGGGCTCGGTGTAACTAATCCCCGGTCCGTTGAGAATCATGGTTGTCCCTTCTCTTGCCGCAGCCCGGCGAGACCGCGGCGCCCCTCTTTTTTTGCAGGCCGGGCATGCCCCCATGCCGTTCACCCGCCATTGTTGACATTGTGTCAAAAATAGTATTGACGAACCGTCAACAATATTCAAGACTGTTAGGCGAACGGTCAGGCAAAAGAGGATGAAAGGCGGCAAAACATGGGCGGCAAAACAGCAGATACCTCTGTGGTCGATGCCGTCCCCGCATCCGATAGTGCGGCAAAGCGCCTGACGGGCGACGAACGCCGTCGCGAGATCCTCGATGCCGTGCGCACCGTAAGCTCCGAGCTGGGCGTGTCCCACCTATCGGTATCGGCCGTGACCAAGCGAGCCGGCTGCACGCGTTCATTGTTCTACCACTACTTTGCCGATATGGACGCCGCCGTCACCGCTGTTATGGACGAGGCGATCGACGGCTTTATCTCCGAGCTCGAGCAGTGGAACGCCGGCCGCACCGTCGGCGATATCGAGGGCGCGCTCGACACCGTCGCCCCGCTCTTTAAGCGTCTGGTCGCCAGCGGCCACGAACTGCCGAGTACGCTCACCTCAAGCAGTGGCGCGCTCTACGGCGGCTTTTTGCACAACGTGGTTCAGCGCGTGGCTCAGTACATCTGCGACACCACCGTGGTGGATTTTGTCGCCCATCATGAGCTGCGCATCGACCATGTCTACGAGACGTTCTACACCCTCATCATGGGATTGTTGATGTATATCCGCACGCACCCCGATGTGCCCGACGAGACGGTCAAGGAAATCATCGCCTCGACACTCCACATCGAGGGCTATACCGCCAAGTATCCGGAGCGCAAGCCCCAGAACTGACGGCATTTGGCCAAACTGCCCGCGATCGGAAGAGGGGCCGCGGGCGTGTGAAAGGAGAGCAGCATGCTGTTCGATGTTTGGGGTAGCGATACCCTTATCCACTGGGCCGGCTGGGCCATGGTCTTTATCGGCCTGATCGTGCTCAACGAGGTCGGCCGCCGCACCAAGCTCGGCGCGGCCATCATCTTTGGCGTGGCTCCGCTGGCCATGACCATCTACTGCGTCGCCATCGCCATCGGCGTCTCGCAGGGTGCCGAGTGGGCGCTCACCAACCCCACTCATGTGTACCAGAACAGCTGGTTCCACTACGCCAAGGTCTACGCGGCGTTGGCCGGTTGCTGGGGCTTCATCGCCATTAAGTATCAGTGGGGCAAGATCGGCAAGGCGCACTGGTTCCGCGCGTGGCCGTTTGTGATCGTCGCCATCAACATCATGATCGCCGTCGTGTCCGACTTCGAGAGCGCCTATCACTTCTTTGTCCTGGGCGAGTCCACCTGGGTCACCTCCGAAGGTGCTACGCAGTTGGCCGGCTGGAATAACGTGTTCAACGGCATCGCCGGTATCATCAACATCTTCTGCATGACCGGTTGGTGGAGCGTCTACGCCTCCGAGGACAAGACCGACATGCTGTGGCCCGACATGACCTGGGTCTACATCATCGCCTACGACATCTGGAACTTCTGCTACACCTACAACTGCCTGCCCACCCACTCCTGGTTCTGCGGCTTTGCGCTGCTGCTGGCGCCCACCGTCGCCGCCTTTATCTGGAACAAGGGCGGCTGGATCCAGAACCGCGCCTTTACGCTGGCCATTTGGTGCATGTTTGCCCAGGTGTTCCCGTACTTCCAGGAGGAGTCCATCTTTGTGACCCACTCCACGCTCGACCCCGCCGCCGCCACCGCGGTCTCCATCGCCGCGCTGGTCGCCAACATCGCCGCGATCATCTACATCGCCTACCGCGCCAAGAAGCTCGGCCGCAACCCCTACAAGCAGGATGTCTTTGAGGGCACCAGTGACTGGGAGAAGGCTACCGCCCGCCGCGCCAAGGTGGATTACGCTCACGCCGAGTAACATTCCCAGCGCGAACGCCGCTTGAATGTGAAGCCGCCTGGCCGACTCCGCGCAATGCAACGTATTGCATGCCCCCGGAAAGCGATTTGTCCGCTTTCCGGGGGCTTTTTGTTGTTGCGCCTCTATTCAAAAACACGCGCAAATATAAAATCGGATTTCAAATCATGTGGCGGCTCTAGGGGGTCCCGTTTTTGGGTACATTGTTGTCCCGATATTGAGCTTGGGGGATATATGAAAGATGAGACGATGGGCCAAGAGGATGCGGCCCAAGATGCAGAAGCTTGCGCTGAGGCCTTGGAGAGCTTAGACCGGATTTCACTCGATGAGATTGCGTTTGACGATTCGGGCGTTGATGTGCAGGATAAGCCAGAAATCGAGGCACAGCCCGATGATCAGGATGCAGACGACGTTGAGCCTGCCGAAGATGAGGCAGGTCACGAAGACACCGAAAGCGAGGCCGGCAATCAGCCCGAATCCGACACGAGCGAGGAAACCATCTTGCTCGACAGCTTACCGGCCGAAGATTCGCTGACCCGCGAGCTCCCTGGCTTAGGCTCTGCACCTGCCGTGGACGAGACCATCGCCATGGGCGATATTCCCCTGCCGTCCGTTCCCTCGGCACGCGAAGCCGAGGTTCGCCATCGCAAGATGTCGCCCAAGCGCCGCAACCTGATGGTTGCCGGTGTCGTGGCCGTCGCGCTCGTCGCCGGCGGCGCAGGCTATGCTGCCTGGAACGGATACCGGCAAGAGCAGGCTGCCATCACCGCCGCCAATGCCCACACGATGATGTCGGTGCAGATTGGCGTACATGCCGCGGGGCTCGACTGTTCCGCCGGCTCCAAGATTCCCGTACAGGTGAGTGGCCAAGATTCTGACGGATCCTCCGTGAGCGAAACACTCTATGTTGACGAGCACGGCCGCGGCATCAAACTGCTACCAGGTGACTACACGCTCTCCATTGCCGCCTCCCCCATCGCGTCCGACGGCACCGTCTATACCGTGCCGACCACCAAGGCGCAGGTCACCATTAAGAGCGATGGGCAGGATTTGAGTGCCCAGGCCACCTTTAAGCTCAAGGTGCCTTCGGCCGACACGGTGACCGACGACCAGATCGATGCCGCCGCCAAGTATGCCGAGGAAGGCGGGGTGAATTCCGCCGCGGTCGCAAAGGTACTCCAGCAGGCGGCAACCGCGCGACGCGACGCCGCAACCAACGCCGTGAGCTCCCGCAAGGCGCAGGCGGCCCGCGACGCCGATGCTCGACATAAGGCAACGGACCTGTATCAGCTCGATATTCCCGTTGAGTGGTACGGCAAAGTCGCGACTTGGCAAAACGGCAGCACGCTGTGCATCTATCTTGCCGGCGACACGAGCACGCCGCTTGTGACGCTTGTCCCGGTGCGCGACGGCGAGAGCTTTACGCCCGATGAGGGCGACGCGGTTTTGGGTGCGGCAAACCTCGGCAACGGCTACACCGTCTATGCGAGCGGTCCTGTCTATCCGTATGTGATCCCGCAAACCATCAACGGGCGCACGCAGAACCCCGTGTCGACCTACCCCATGGATACGGCGATTGAGCTTGTCGAGCTCACGACCGGCAACCGCTACACATACAGCCAGATCAAAAACGACCTGGTCGGTAAAGACGGCAAGGCAGACGCCGCGACCAAACTCGAGACCGACTACCTCGCCCAGATTCTCCTGCCGAGCATCAAGGCCCAGGACTAGCCGGGCGCATCATGGTGCTCCCCAACCGTGATGAAGGGGCCAGGAGGTCCTGGCCCCACAGATCCGTAGATGGTTAGGCAAGGAGCCACTTCCATGCGGGAACAACGTGTACCACACCGTGCTCGCATGGAATATCGGCCTGCTCATCCATGGTAACGATTGCCGACTCGCCAAGATCGAACTGGGCCATCGAGGCATCAAGCGCGGCAATTTCGCGCTCGCGCGTTTTCTCACTTGCCATATCCACACTCACCTGAATCAGGCTATAAGCCCGCATGAGAAGTGCGTCCCCAGCCACAAAGTCCACCTCATGGTTTTTGCTCTTCTCTTTGATCAGCAAGCGGCAGACCGATCCGACCCTCACCGCGGGAGTCCTTCTTCTTAGCGCGTTGAACACTGCGGTCTCGAGCCTCTGGCCCTGGTCCAATGCCGATGCGGGAGAGAATGCTCCAAACATCGCAGGATCGACAGCGTAGACCTTAGACGCAGACCGCATGTTATTTGCCAGTGAACGCGTGAACTCCGGCACGGAGAACAGCAGGTAGGCATCCTCATAATACTCAAGTAAGTCGCTGAGCGAATTACGACTGACGGGTATCTGCCTGCTCTTGAACTCGTTGTACACTTTGTTCACCGACAGCTCTCGTCCCGAAGATGCCATACACCGCGTCAGGAACAGAGATGCCAGGCGAGGGTTCTTGACGTCGTAACGTTCAACGACGTCCATGGCGACCGTTCGCGAAGCATATTCCTGTAGCAGCTGAATCGCGTCTGCGGGCGTCTGCTCAAGTGTCGCGATGAATCCCCCTCGTTCAAGATATCCGATCAGATGATGTCGAAGCAGCGCTGCATCGCTTGGGGAAAAGGTCGCATCTGGCTCGAAAACGCTCCCCGTCTTATATCGAACGTATTCCGAAAAACTCAACGGAAAAAGCTCTCGTATAAGAGAACGACCCCTGAACTCGCTCTTAAGTTCTGAGGACAGCATCTTAGAAGAGGATCCCGTCACATAGACGGTCGCTTTCTCCGTATCGACTACACGCCGCAGAAACGCACCCCATTCGGGAATTTCCTGGATCTCGTCAAAGAAAATGCAAGCGCCCTCGGTTCGAGCAGCAGGATGCAGCGCATAGAACGTGTCAAGCACGTCCGCCAGCAGCGATGGCTCATACGGGCGCAAGCGCTCGTCCTCAAAATTAAAGTAAAGCATCCGGTCAAGCTCGACGCCCCGGCCCTGAAGCCGCTGCATCTCCTGATACAGGCGATACGTCTTTCCACAACGGCGGGCCCCCACAACCACATTTACGATGTTGTCGCGCTTTGGCTCCTGTGGGTTTCCCAGATCAAGGTCTCGCTCAAAGACCTGCGGAACCCCCTGCTGTTCAAAGTCCTTTATTTTCTGGGCGATCAAGTCGTTGAATGCCATGATTCTCCAATCTTGCTCTCTAGCTAAT
>CATYZI010000011.1 GCA_958415625.1 uncultured Collinsella sp.
CTTATAGGAAATATCTAAAAATATGGAATTTAGTCTATTTTAACAAAAAAGTTAATGAAAAATGGATTGCATTCCATAAATATCCGAGGCGGCAGCTTTGGCTATGTGGGGGAGGGGTGCGTGGGTCAGCAAAAAACGCCGCAGCGGGCCTGTTTCCGTTGCGGCGTTTTTTGTTACAAGTAGGCGCCCAGGTTGATGTCGGTTGTCGGGACCATGGGTTGGCCCGTCGGGTGCGGCTTGGCATTTTGGGTACTTACGCGCTCGAGCAAGAAGGGACGCACGAGCTCCTGACGGTTAATGCCCTCGCTGGCCGTGACCGTGGTGACGGTGCGCGCGGCGGAGCCGATGCGGACTCGTTTGGTCTTGGCGGCAGGTTTATCCTCGATTTGTTCCATGAGCAATTGAACGCCCTTGCGGCCAATCTCGTAGCCTGGGGGTGCTACCGTGGTGAGCGGGACCGCCCCGCTCCAAGCGAGTGGGTTGCCGTCGCATCCGGCCACGCGAACCTGCTCGGGGACGGAGATGCCTTTGTCGGTCAGCGCCGAGATAACGCCCGAGGCCAATACGTCGGTCAGGCCGACCACGAAGTCGGGGCGCTCGTCAGCAGGGCGCTCGGCGATCTGGGCACCGATGCCGTAGCCGTCGGCAGCGGTATTCCATTCGCCGGCGTCGATGACTTCGATCTTGATATCGGGGTGCAGGGCAAGGGCCTTGTGAATGCCAAGCACGCGTAGGGTGAGCTGCATAAATGCTGCTCGACCTACAACGACAATATGGCGTGCGCCGCGGGCGATGGCGAGCTCGGCGATGATGCGACCTTGGGCTTCGTTATCGGCAGCCACGTAGTAGCCGGGCTCGGAACAGCGGATGTCCAGATGGACGATGGGGACGGGAATCTTGGTCATGGCGGGGTGCCAATCGGGGGACGCCATGGGCTGAACCATGACGCCGGACATCTGCGTGCCCATAAAATAGCGCAGGTAATGATCCTCGAGAATGTCGTCGTTATCGGCATTGGCGATGAGCAAGTCATAGCCGTGCTTGCGTGCCTCGTTGTGGGCACCGCTGGCAATCTGGAGCGAAAAGCCGTGGTCGAGACGGGGGAGGACCAGGCCAAAGGACTTGGTGGCGCCGCCTGCGAGCTGACGGGCGCTTTGGTTGGGCAGGTAGCCAAGGCGATTAATGGTCTCGTTGATGAGCTTAAGGGTTTCGGGGCGCAACTTTTCGGGGTGGTTGAGCGCGTTGGATACCGTGCCCAGCGAGACCCCTGCCTCGCGCGCGACATCGCTGATTTTCACCTTTGCCATAGCGGCCCCTTTGATGCGTTTCAAGTACAAGCCAGATTGTAGCATCGCCCGCCCCTAGGGTGTCAAAACCTGCCAATTAGGGACAGGTTTATTTTGGCAGGTTTTATCTGCGGAAACGCCGTTGCCAGCGCGACCACCACGAAGGGGACAGGCACCTTTGTGGTGATTTGAGCTGCCCGGGCCTTCAATTGTCTCGATCTGTAACATCTGGGCGGCAAAACCGGCTCTACCTGTTACAGATCGAGACATAGTGCTGGGGCCGAACCGTAATGTCTCGATCTGTAACACTAAGCCGGCTTATTGCGGCCCAGATGTTACAGATTGAGATCTTTCGCCGGGATAGGCCGCCGCGCCGGTCCAAACCACCACAAAGGTGCCTGTCCCCATTGTGGTGGTTTGGACCGGCTGGGCATGTGTGCATCGGGTGGTATCTAAGTTGAGATACCACTTCTGGTATATCAGCTTGCGGTTGCGTGAGTACAATACTCAAACGTTATACGTCTCAGCGCCCCCTGTGCGTGGACGTCTTGCAGTCACGCGAACGAAGGGATTTATCCTATGTGCGGAATCGTCGGCTATACCGGCTCTGATATTGCAAAGAACATCCTGGTCAGAGGCCTTAAGCGCATGGAGTATCGCGGCTATGACTCCTCGGGCGTCGCGCTCGAGGTGGGCGAGGGCGCTGCGGCGCACCTCGACGTCATTCGCCGCGTGGGTAAAGTTGCGGGCCTGGAGAGCGAGCTTTCCAACATCGATAGCGACGCTACCTGCGGTATCGGACACACCCGCTGGGCCACCCACGGCAAGCCCTCGGTCGTCAACGCCCATCCTCACACCAGCTGCGACGGTCGCATCGCCATCGTCCACAACGGCATCATCGAGAACTTCGCCGAGCTGCGCGAGGAGCTGGAGGGCCGCGGCCATCACTTTAAGAGCGAGACCGATACCGAGGTCTTCGCGCATCTGATCGAAGAGGCGTATGCCGAGACGCACGACCTGATGGCCTCCGTGCGCGAGGCTTGCACCCACGTGGTGGGCGCCTATGGCCTGGCTGCCGTGTGCGCCGACGAGCCCGGTGTAATCGCCGTGGCCCGCAAGGATTCCCCGATCGTTGTCGGTGCGGGCGAAACCGGCGCCTACGTCGCCTCCGACGTCATCGCGCTTATCGACGCCACCCGCGACGTCGTGGTGCTCGAGGACGGTCAGTTTGCCAAGCTCACGCCCGCGGGTGTCGAGTATACCGACGAGGCCGGCAGCGTTATCGAGCCCAAGGTCACCCACATCGACTGGGATCTGGACATGGCCGAAAAGGGCGGCTATCCCGACTTCATGCTCAAGGAGATCCACGAGCAGCCGCGCGTCGTGCGCGACACGCTGGTCGGCCGTATGACGCCTGCCGGCGAGCTCGACATCGACGAGCTGGGCCTGTCCCTCGAGGAACTCAACGACATCGACCGCGTCTACGTAATTGCCTGCGGCACCAGCTACCACGCCGGCCTTATTGCCAAGAACCTTATTGAGGGCTGGGCTCGCATCCCGACCGAGGTCGAGGCGGCCAGCGAGTTCCGCTATCGCAATCCTATCATCACGCCGACGACGCTCGTCGTTGCCGTGTCCCAGTCGGGCGAGACGGCCGACACCCTCGCCGCCATCCGCGACGCGCGCATCAAGGGCGCCAAGGTCTTCGGTATCACCAACGTGGTGGGCAGCCCCGTGGCGCGCGAGAGTGACGGCGTCATCTACACCAAGGCCAACAAGGAGATCGCGGTCGCCTCGACCAAGAGCTTCATCGGCCAGGTCGTGAGCCTGACGCTGCTGGCTCTGCTGCTGGCGCAGGTCAAGTACCGCCTGACCACCAAGCAGACGCGCATGATGTTCCGTGAGCTTTCCGATACGGCCGAGCAGATCCAGTGGATTCTGGACACGCAGACCGAGGCCGTGCACGAGGCCGCCCTGCTGTGCAAGGACGCCCAGTCGGCGCTGTTCGTGGGCCGCGGCATGGGCGCCGCCATCTCCTACGAGGGCGCGCTCAAGCTCAAGGAGGTCAGCTACCTGCACGCCGAGGCATATGCCGCCGGCGAGATGAAGCACGGCCCCATCGCGCTGATTGACCCGGGCTTCCCCGTCATCGCCGTGGCCACCAAGAGCGCCACTTACGACAAGACCGTGTCGAACCTTATGGAGTGCAAGGCGCGCGGTGCCAAGGTCATCGTCGTTGCCACCGAGGGCGACGAGGAGATCAACAAGATCGCCGACTGCATCATCCGCGTGCCGGCAGTCCGCGACGTGTTCAGCCCCATCACGGCGAGCGTTCCTCTGCAGCTGCTCGCCCGCGAGGTCGCCATCCTGCGCGGCTGCGACGTCGACCAACCTCGTAACCTGGCGAAAAGCGTTACTGTCGAGTAGTTGGTTCCGCCGTTCTAACGACCAAGGCCCGGCTCCGCGTCATCAGACGGAGCCGGGCCTTTTTGTACGGAGAAACCACCACAAAGGTGCCTGTCCCCTTTGTGGTGGTTTTGGCAGGTTAGCGGAGCTTGCTGGTCTCGAAGTACTCGGGGAACTGGTCCAGAACTTCGGTTTGGTTGCGGAACATCATGTGCAGGTGCTTGCTCACCAAAAAGCTCGCCTCGATGGGGTCGCGGCCGGCGATGGCGCGGCGGATTTGCTTGTGCTCGTTAACAATCTCCTGATTGTCGAGCCTCTGCGTGGCGGCGCGCAGCCAGCGGAAGCGCTCCAGGTCGGCATTGGTCGCCTCGAGCCACGACCACACGGTGCTGCGGCACGCGATGCTAAAGATCATGCGGTGCATGAGGTTGTCGCTTAAAAAGAAGCCGATGCGATCCTCCTCGGCCATGGCCTTTTCCTGCAGCGCGATGGCGCGGTCGAGCTGCTCGATGCCGGCCGAGGTGGCACGGGCGCAGCACTCCACAATTACCTGCTTTTCCAGGTGCTCGCGAATGTAGCAGGCACTCTCGGCAAGGGTGAGGTTGATGGGCGAGACATAGGTGCCACTTTGGGGCACGGTACGCACCAGGCCTTCCTGCGCCAAACGAACCAAAGCCTCGCGCACGGGGGTGCGCCCCATATCTAGGTCGTCGCAAAGCTGCTTGACGCCTAGCTTTTCGCCCGGCTTGTAGTCCAGGTAGACGATTTTGCGTCGAATGGTGTGGTAGGACTGGTCTTGTAGGCTTGTTTCTTGCTCGCCGACGTGCATCGATTCTTCCATAGTGCCTCGCAACCGTTCTATCAAACTCATATGTCAGTTGTTTATTATGCCGCGAATCAGCTCTTCGTGGTGGGTAATTCAATTACCCGATGGAAGCTTTTGCAGCGCTGTGCCCCGCTCGTTGTCGTATCATGAACCGTCGCAAAAAACAGACCGAAAGAAGGAATCCCATATGCAACTGGCTAATGCCGCGCGCGAGCGCTGGAAAGGCGTCTTGTTCTGCCTGATCATCGCCATTCCCGCGACGTTGCTCGGCAAACAAATTGAAGTGGTCGGCGGTCCGGTGTTTGCCATCCTCTTTGGCATGGTCCTGGCGCTCGTCTTTCCCAAGAATCGTCGCGAACAGCTCGCCGCCGGCGTTACCTATACGTCCAAAAAAGTCTTGCAGTACGCGGTTATCCTGCTTGGCTTTGGCATGAACCTCTCCCAGATTCTGTCCAAGGGCGCCCAGTCGCTGCCGATTATCGTGGCGACGATCTCGACCTCTCTTGTCATCGCCTTTGTGCTCTGCCGCGTCATGAACGTGCCGGGTAAGATCGCGACGCTTGTGGGTGTGGGTTCGTCGATTTGCGGCGGTTCTGCCATCGCCGCGACCGCACCCGTCATCGATGCCGACGATCGTGAGATTGCCCAGGCCATTTCGGTCATCTTCCTGTTTAACGTTATCGCGGCGCTCGTGTTTCCAACGCTCGGCGGTATGCTCGGGCTGACCAACGAGGGCTTTGGGCTGTTTGCCGGCACCGCCATCAACGACACCTCGTCCGTAACGGCTGCGGCGAGCGCTTGGGACAGCATGCATCCCGGCGCCAACGTGCTCGAGAGCGCCACGGTGGTCAAGCTCACCAGGACGTTGGCCATTATCCCCATCACGTTGGTCCTTGCGTGCTGGCAGATGCATCTGGCGTGCAAGGCCGGGGGCGACGCCAAAAGCACGTTCTCGTTGAAACGCGCGTTTCCCATGTTTGTGCTGTTCTTTGTGCTGGCGAGCGTAATCACCACGGTGCTTCAGCTTCCTGTGTCCATCACGGCGCCCATCAAGGAGCTGTCGAAGTTCTTTATCGTGATGGCCATGGCGGCTGTTGGCTTTAATACCGATATCGTCGAGCTGGTTAAAAAGGGCGGCAAACCCATTGCGTTGGGCTTTTGCTGCTGGATTGGCATTGCGTGCATGAGCTTGGGAATGCAGCATGTGTTGGGAATCTGGTAGGCAAGGCAGCCGATATGCGTGCTGCGTGCTGGCGTCGCAAGTCCGCGGTGGAGCGATAGGAGCTCTTGCGGGTATGGCTTGTCCGCAGGTTTATAGGTCCCGAAGAGCTCTTATCGCCCCGCCAGGATGGCGATGCGGGGCAACTCATATACTCGCAGGACGGCGCCTTCTGCCCTATAGTGTTTGGTGAGCAATATCGTTCAATTTTGAAACACTCGGTCGTGCGACCGTCGGCGGTTGCACGTCGCCGCGGACAGGGGCAAATCATGAATAGCGATGCCAAGCTGAACATCTTGACCGAGGCCCTGGCTGCTGCCGGGGCCTCGGCATTGGCAATCGATGCGCGTGGGGACGTCGTGATTTCGACCATGAATGACGCGGCGCTTGAGCGGGATGTGGCGGCTTTTGTCGCTGAGCGCCTCGACCGTATAGGAGACGGCGCGCGTCTGGTTATGGGGCGCGCGGGTACGCGCCTGAGCCTGACCGTTCGCCCCACCGACAAAGAGGGTGGGGGCCTTTGGGTCGTCGTGGTCCGCGAGGTGCGCGGCGCCGCGGCACATGCGGGCATCGAGTGGCTCAACGCCGGCGAAGTTGAGGCCCGCTACGAATCGAGCGCGTACGGCATCGTTGAGGGGACGGCCTCGGTAGCTGCGCCGGTCGCCGAGAGCTACGCGCGCGGTGTGCCCCTTATGCTCGAGGGCGAGCTGGGAGCGGGTCAGATCGAGATCGCCAAGCGCCTCTATCTGGACGGTCCTTTTGCCGATCAACCCTTTGTTGCCGTTGCGCTCGATGAGCTTACCGATCGCGGTTGGCGCCACGTGCTCAAAAGCGCCGAATCGCCGTTGTTCCAAACGGGGCTGACACTTTGCATTGCGGGCTGGAATGCGGTTGGCTCCCAGCGCCTTCGCGAGCTCGTTTCCACGATGGCCGACACCGCGTTGGCGACGCGCTGCCATGTGGTGCTGACGGCGAATGACATGCCGGGCGGCAGCGAAAGTGATCAAGCCGCCTTTGTGACCGAGCGCTTCGCCTGTGCGGTGAGCGTGGCGCCGGCAATCGTCGAGCAGGGAGCCGCGTCGACGAAGGTTGCGCGCTATTTGGAATATCTCGCTGGTGCATTTGGGACGGCAGCGCCCACGCTGTCTGCCGCGGCGACGAAGGCGCTCGATGCTTACCGCTGGCCGCGCAACTATCTGCAGCTCCGCGAGGTCTCGGAACGACTGTATATATTGGTGGGGACGGGCACGGTGGATCGCGCTGTGGCGGAGGAAGTGCTAGCCCAAGAGGACGTGATTAAGACCGCAACCTTTGGCGCCCCGACACTCGAAAGCGACCTGTATATCCTGCGACCGCTGATCGATACCGAGCGAGATATCGCGCATCTGGTTGTAGACCATCTCCATGGCAACCGAACCCGTGCGGCGGAGGTGCTGGGCATAAGCCGAACAACGCTGTGGCGCTTGCTGAAGGACGATGACCGTTGAGCGAGGCGCCCGTGACCGCGCGCGACGCGTGTGCTACAGTCCAAAGCGTTATTGTTTCGATTTGGTTACGGCGTGCGGGGGCGTATGGCTGAGACTACAAAACCGAGCCGCAGAAGGCGGAGTGCCGCGCCGGTCAACCGACGCACAACATCGGTGACGTGGGGCAAACACGCCTCGGGGTTTGATGGCTCGTTCAAGCGCACTAAATACGGCTATCCTTCGGCAAGCGCCCGCTTGGCCATGCGGGCAGAGTCCTCGTTGTGGGGCCGCAAACGCGTGGTGGGCTCAAAGCTCAAGCACGACGGCACGCTCGGTTACATCAGCCGCGGGGCGGCTCGTCGCAGCGGACTCAATCCGGCTGGTTGGCATCGTTATGTGCCGATCGCGGTCGTCGTTGCAGTGATCGTCATCGCACTCGCTGCGCTTGGCTACGCCGGCGGCGGTGCCAACTTGGACGCGATGTTTAAATCGCCCGAGCTCGCGCATGCAGGCACAGAAATTGTCGAGGGCGCTCAGACCCAGACGGGCGTCGCGCCCCAGCGCGGTATCGTTGCGGCGGCCTCCACCATCGCCGACGCTCAAAAGGACGAGGGCGAACAGGGCGACGGCGCCGAAACGACCCACACGAACGAAACGACGACAACTCCATCGGCAAGATAAGTTGCGAGCGGGTCCGCCGTTCGTTAGAACGGCGGAACTAATTACTTCACGTACACCACGTTGTTGCGGCGCGGCTTTGCCTCGGGTAGCGTGTCCTCGGCATAGCCCAGAATGCAGTGACCGACGCCGCGTAGGCTTCCGTCGGCGGGCAGACCCCAGCTGGCCAGTAGCTCCAGGCCCTCGGGCGAATCGAAAACCTCGTGGGCGCGATGAATCCAGCACGAATCAACACCCAGTGCATAGGCGGCGTTGAGCAAGTTGCCCATGGCGAGCGAACCGTCTTCCAGATGCGTGGGCACGCTGCGGTCGACCAGTACCACCACAACAGTCTTGGCACCGTAGAAGGGGTCGCCGTTGCTGCCCATGACTTGCGCGTTGAGCTGTGAGAGACGTTCAACGGTCGCGGGGTCGGTGACGGCGACAAACGTCACCGGCTGGCGGCCCATGCCGCTCGGTGCATATTGGCCGGCTTCGATAATACGTGCAAGCTTCTCGGCCTCGACGGGACGATCGCTGTATTTGCGGCAGCTGCGGCGGTGAATGAGCGCTTCGATGGTCTCCATGGTGTCTCCTTGCGGTGGCGTTGCAGATGCCCCGTTCATACCCGTCGGGCTCAAACGATAGACGGTCAATTGCCCGGCCAAAAGGATAGATTCCAATTGGGAAAGTAGGTTTGCATAAAAGTACCTTCAGAATGTGACAAACAAATGGGATGGTTAAACGTTTTATCCCGTCTACCCTGCGGTTTTTTACCACTTGCCTAAATGACGAACGCATAACCTCTGATAAAGGTTTTACTAAAGGAGTACCAGCGTTTATCAATGCGCCGTGGTGGCGCCGGGCCAGGAGGTAACATCATGTTCCAGGCTGGAGATGTCGTCGAGACCGACTTCGAAGGATTTCTGAAGCTGCTGCGTTCCAAGACGCGCGCTTTTGTGACGATTGACGATCACGAGTACTACATCACGCACACCGATGGCTATTGGCGTGTTCAGGATTGCGAGGCCCTCAACGACAAGGGCCACTTTACTGACTGCTCCGAGCTGGTCAACACGGTCTGCGAGGTCGTCGAGCTGCCGTGGATTGCCGGCAAGAGCCTGCATGACAGCTTCTCGGGCGCTACGGTCTATGAGGCCGTCGCCGCCTAACAGGCAATAAAACCCGATTTTCACGTGACCGCTGGCGCCGCCCCCGCGCCGGCGGTCTTTTTCTGCCGATAGGCCATAAAAGTGCAGGCATTTGCGGAGAGCCTGTTGACGATAGTCAAAACTCGGACTAATCTAGAGATATAAATTGGTCAAAAATCGGACAATCGAATGGTGGGATAGATGAATAGTGCGGTTACGCTGGTCGACTTCGACCGGTTGCTCAATGGACTCGACCATATCTATTCGGAGTTCTCGCGCGCCTGCGGTCTTTCGGACTGCGCTTACTGGATGCTCGTCGATACCAGCACGGCGGGCGGCAGTATTGCCGTAAGCCGCCTGACGAGCGAATGGTTCTACAGCAAGCAGACCATCAACTCGGCCATTAAAACCTTGACGGCGCGGGACTTTGCAACGTTGGAGTTTGCCGAAGGCAGCCGTAAGAACAAGGTTGTGCGTTTGACCGAAGCGGGCATGCGGTTTGCCGAGCGTTATGCGCTGCCGGCACTCAAGGCCGAGCAGCGAGCCTTTGGCGCGCTTGAGCCGTGTGAGCAACGCGAGATTATGCGCTTGATCGGCAAATTCTCCCAGGTGCTCGATGAGGAGTGCGAGACATTTAAGCAGCAGGTGGCAGCTGCAAGCCAGACGCAGGATCAATGTGAGGGGGAGTCGTGCGACTGTTAATGAGGTTTCTGAAGCCCTATCGAGGGCTTGTCGCAGTGACGCTGCTGGTGCTGCTGGTTGATAACGTCGGCACGCTGTTGGTTCCCACGATGCTGGCGAACATGGTCAACACCGGTATCACCACGGGTGATGTCGACTACATTTTGCGCAATGGCCTCTACATGCTTATCGCGACCGGCATGGCCAGCGGTGGCGCGGTGCTGGGCTGCTATCTTTCGGCGCGCTTGGCCGCCAACGTGGCCTGCGATATCCGCAATGCCGTGTACGACAAGTCGCTCGAGCTCGCGGCCAGCGACTTTGAGCGCTTTGGCACCGGATCGATGATCACGCGCTCGCTCAACGACATCAACGTGATTCAGCAGGCGATTCTGCAGACGATTCAGCTGGTGCTGCCCGTGCCGTTTTTGGCTGTGGCGGGCATCATCTTCGCCTGGTTTATCGATCCTGCCATGGGCACGCTTCTGGGCGTCGTGGTTGCGATTGTGCTGGTGGCGGCGGTCTTTACGGTTGCCAACGCGGCTCCGATCTTTATGCGCTTGCAGAGCTTTATCGACCGCATGAACGTGGTGCTGCGCGAAAACATCGTGGGCGTGCGCGTCATCCGTGCGTTTAACAAGGAGCATCACGAGGAGCGGCGCCTGGACGAGGTGTTCAGCGACTACGCCGCCAACGCCATCAAAGTCAACCACCTGTTTGTGGGCCTCGACAGCTCAAGCTTCTTTTTGATGAACATCGCCGAGGTAGCGGTGCTGTGGGTTGGCGGCAACCGCGTGGGCGCCCACGCCATGCAGATCGCGAGCATCTCGGCGGTGCTGGAGTACGCGCTTCTGATCCTGTTCTTTGTGATGATGGCGCAGATGGTGGTGCTGACGCTTCCGCGTGCCGCCGCATGTCTGAACCGCGCACAGCAGGTGCTGGAGATTAAGCCGAGCATCGTCGATGGCCAGCGTACGCTCGATGCGGCCGCGTCCGACTCAAAGGACGGGGCCGATACGGTCGCCGTGTTCGATCACATGTCGTTTCGCTTTGACGATGCCGACGAGGACACCCTGTGCGACCTGAGCTTTGCCTGTCGTCGCGGGCAGACCACCGCGATCGTGGGCTCGACGGGCTCGGGCAAGTCGACGGTGGCAAAGCTTCTACTGCGCTTCCACGATGCCACCAAGGGCATCATTCGCCTGGACGGCGTCGATCTGCGCGAGCTTTCGCAAGGTGAGATTCGCGGGCGCATCGCCTATGTGCCGCAGAAGGCGTGGCTGTTCTCGGGTACCGTGGCAAGCAATCTGCGCTTTGGCAACGAGGACGCGACCGAGGCGGACATGCTTCATGCGCTGCAGGTTGCCCAGAGCACCTTTGTGCTCGATCAGCCGCAGGGGCTCGATACCCCGGTTGCCCAGGGCGGTACGAACTTTTCGGGCGGCCAGCGCCAGCGCCTGGCCATTGCTCGCGCGCTCATGAAGCGCGCCGACCTGTATATCTTCGACGACAGTTTTTCTGCTCTGGACTTTAAGACCGATGCCGCCCTGCGCCATGCGCTGCAGGACGAGACGCGCGACGCCGCGGTGCTCATCATCGCGCAGCGCATCTCGACGATTCTGCACGCCGACCAGATTGTCGTGCTCAAGGATGGCGAGGTCGTGGGCCTGGGCACGCATGGCGAGCTTATGGAAACCTGCGAGGTGTACCGCGCCATCGCGGAATCGCAGATGAAGGGAGGTGAGTAGCATGACCGAGGAGCTCGAGAAGCAGGGCGGCGTTGATGACGCCGTTGCCGCGAGGCTGGTCGAGGGAACGGCTGCCGCGTCGACCGAGCTGGATGACGCCGCCAAGGCTGCAGTCGAGCGCGAGGCTCGCCGCCAAGCGCTCTACGAGGAAAACGAGCGTGCCGAGGACGAGCGTGCCCGCGCCGAGGCAGAGCGTATGCGCGACGTGGACGACGAAGACGAAGACGAGACGCCCCGCGATACCTGGGCGACGGTGCGCCGCCTGTGGAGCGAGGCCGCCGGCGACCACTGGCGCTTCTATATCGTGTTCGCGAGCATCGTGTTCTATGCCATCTTTAACACTGCGGCGCCGGCTTACAGCGCCCGCGTGATCGATGAGCTATGGGGGCACATGAAGGTGGCGTTTGCCAACAACACTACCTTCAGCATTACCTGGGAGAACTGTGGCAGGACCATCTTCATCTACTTTATGATCTGGACCGCCGCCGCCTCGTTCTACGCACTCCAGAGCTTTTTGATGTCGAGCGTTGCCGAGCGCCTCAACCTGCGCCTACGCAACCGCATCGCACAAAAGCTCAACCGTCTGCCGCTTGCCTACTTTGACGCGCATCGTCCCGGCGAGGTCGTCAGCCGTGCGACCAACGACTTGGACAAGATGTCCGAGAGCATGCAGCGCGGCTTGCTGCAGCTTCTGGTGTCGATCGGTACCGTGGTGGGTGCCGTGAGCGTGATGTTCGTGTTTAGCGTGCCGCTCACGCTCGTCTTTTTGTTCTTTACGGCGCTTTCGCTGCTGGTGACGAAGGTCGTGTCTCGTCGCACGCACGATGTGACGGGTGAGCGCCAGGAGTGGGTGTCCAAGATTACGAGCGCGGTCGAGGAAGGCTACTCGGGCCGTCTGGTGATCCGTGCGTTTAACCGCGAGCGTCAGAGCTCTGCCGAGGTACACGAGGCTTCGAAGGAGCTGGCGCGCGTGAGCACCAAGGCCGACTTTATGATTAACGCCGTCGGTCCCGCGGTGCGCTTTATCGGCCGCTTGGCGCAGATCGTGATTGCGCTTGTGGGCTGCAGCATGTTGGTTGCCGGGCATATGACCGTCGGCGTGTTCCAAGCGTTCTTCCAGTTTATCTACGAGGCGTCCGAACCCATGACGCAGCTGTCGTTTACCTTTAACTCGCTGCAGAGCGCGCTGGCGAGCGCCGAGCGCGTGTTCGACCTGCTCGACGAGTCCGAGATGGAAGCCGATCCGTTGCCGGCGGACGCCGCCAAGCTGCCGGGCAAGGTGGAGGGCCGCGTCGCTTTTGAGCATGTGCGCTTTGGCTATGCGCCCGACAAGCCGCTTATGCGCGACGTGTCGTTTGTCGCCGAGCCGGGCCAAAAGATCGCGGTGGTGGGAACCACAGGTGCGGGTAAGACCACACTCATCAATCTGCTCATGCGCTTCTACGAGATCGACGGTGGCCGCATCACCCTCGACGGTGTGGACACGAGCCGCATGGACCGCGGCGAGCTGCGCCAGCAGTTTGGCATGGTGTTGCAGGACGCCTGGCTGTTCGACGGCACGATTGCCGAAAACATCGCCTACGGCTGCCCCGAGGCAACGCGCGATGAGATCGTGGCTGCCGCCCGCGCCGCGCAGGTCGACTTCTTTGTGCGCACCATGCCGCAGGGCTACGACACGCGCGTGGCCAATGATGCCGAAAGCATCAGCCAGGGCCAGCGTCAGCTGCTGACCATTGCGCGCGTGCTGCTCAACAACCCGGCGATTCTCATTCTGGATGAGGCGACCTCAAGCGTGGATACGCGCACCGAGCTTGCCATCGGCCGTGCCATGGACGCGCTCATGCATGGGCGCACAAGCTTTGTGATCGCGCATCGCCTGTCGACGATCGTGGACGCCGACCTGATCTTGGTCATGGATCACGGCAACATTATCGAGCAAGGCACGCATAAGGAACTGCTGGCTGCCGAGGGTGCTTACGCCGACCTCTATCTGAGTCAGTTCGCATAATGTGACAAAGGGACAGTCCCGCATGTCACATCAAAAAGAAAGGCGCGCCGGGGATGGATTCCCTGGCGAGCCTTTTGCGTCGGTGCCGATGTTGTTTTGTGCCGCTCGCGTTCCTAGCGCTCGTCCACGAGCTTGGCGACGAGGGCCTTGAGCTCGGCCACCTCTCGCTCGAGTTCTTTGACGCGGCGGGCATTCTCGGTGATGCCCTGACGGTTGAGCGCGGACTGCTCGGCGGCGTCATCGGGCATGTACTCGCGATGCTGCTTGGCATCGAAGCTCTCCTCGAACACGCGGCAGCCGTTGCGCTTGATGATGCGTCCCGGCACGCCAACGACGGTGCAGTTGTCGGGCACGTCTTTAACGACGACCGAGTTGCCGCCGATCTTGACGTTGTTGCCGATGCGAATGTTGCCGAGCACCTTGGCGCCCGTGCCCACGGTGACGTTGTTGCCCAGGGTGGGGTGGCGCTTGCCGGTCTCGTTGCCGGTACCGCCGAGCGTGACGCCCTGGTAGAGCACGCAGTTGTCGCCCACAATGGTGGTCTCGCCGATGACGACGCCCATGGCGTGGTCGATAAAGAAGTGCTTGCCAATTTGCGCGGCGGGATGAATCTCGACGCCGGTGATGTGGCGGGTGATTTGTGAGAGCACGCGGGCGAGTGAGCGATGACCATGCTCCCAGAGCCAGTGCTCGGGTACGTGGTTCCACTTGGCATGCAGACCGGGGTACGAAAGGAAAATGACCAGGCCGTTTTGCGCGGCGGGGTCCTGCGCCTGGACGGTCTTGATGTCCTCGCGAATGGTATTGATAAAGCTCACCGGCCGCCCTCCCTTAGCGCCATGGCAATGCGATTCAATAAAGTATAGCGATTCGCTAGGGATTAGGAAGAGCAATCTTTCACGGCTTTGCGTGACAGGTGTCAGTTATGCAAACTTGCTGGTAATGGAGTCATGCTTTTGTGGGGTTGCGCACGAGGGGGCGCTGCGACCGTATACTGGTCAACTTGGACGTATCCGCGCCCACAACTGAGAGGTTTTACTTCATGGGTTTCATCAATTTTATCGCCGAGCTGCTCAAAGACCCGCGCACTGCGATCGCCAGTTGGATCGCCGCCGGCCCGCTTATGGCCTACGGCTGCGTGTTCCTGATCATCTTTATCGAGACGGGCGTGGTATTCTTCCCGTTCCTTCCCGGCGATTCGCTGCTGTTTGCCTCGGGCTTCTTTGCCCACAACGGCGGCTTTAATATCGTGGCCCTGCTGGCCGTCGCATGGGCGGCTGCCATTTTGGGTGATCAGTGCAACTTTATGATCGGTCACTTCTTTGGCAAAAAGATCATCGCTTCGGGTAAGGTCAAGGCCATGACGCCCGAGCGCATTAAAAAGTCCGAGGACTTCTTGGACAAGTGGGGCCACCTGGCCATCTTCCTGGGCCGCTTCTTCCCGTTTATCCGCACCTTCGTGCCCTTTATCGCCGGCATGGGCGGCATGCACTGGCGCAACTTTGTCATCTACAACGTGCTGGGCGGCATTACCTGGTCAACGCTCTTTACGCTGCTGGGCTACTTCTTTGGCGGCATCCCCTTTGTGCAGGAGCACTTTGAGCTGCTGATTATCGGCATCGTTGCCGTGTCGATTATCCCGACCGTGGTCGGTCTGGTTAAGGCTAAGCTGGGCAAAAAGAACGCTTAGCTCGAGCCGGCGCGCAAACCGTGCAGTTGAGGCCCGTCACCGCGTACGGTGGCGGGCCTTTTTGCTTCGGTCAAATGAAAATACTTTACTTAGTTAAAGAAAAGCGTTTTATCCGACGCGTGTGCGGAGTACAATCTCGTGCATGCGAATCGACGTGCCATCGGCTTTGATGCCGTTCGCGTGTCCCGTCCGGCTCTACGCTCCGGGCGTGCGACGTTGCGACGCGGTCGGCCCCGGTCCTTGCGTGCGGGTTCGCGAGTATGCAACTGTGTATGTAAGGAGCGACATATGACTGTCGAGAAGAAGGATATCGATTGGGGTAGCCTCGGCTTTGGCTACATGAAGACCGATTACAGCTACGAGGCTCATTGGAAGGATGGCGAGTGGGACGAGGGCGGCCTGACTACCGACCACACCCTGCATGTCTCCGAGTGCGGTGGCATCTTCCATTACTGCCAGGAGGTCTTTGAGGGCCTGAAGGCCTACACCGCCGAGGACGGCAGCATCGTTTGCTTCCGTCCCGACATGAACGCCGAGCGTATGTACAACTCTGCGCAGCGCCTCGAGATGCCCCCGTTCCCCAAGGACAAGTTCGTTGAGGCCGTCAAGCAGGTCGTTTCTGCCAACGCCGCCTGGGTTCCGCCCTTCGGTTCCGGCGCGACCCTGTACGTGCGTCCGTTTATGATCGGCTCCGGTGACGTGATCGGCGTGGCTCCCGCTCCTGAGTACACGTTCCGCATTCTCGTGACCCCGGTCGGTCCGTACTTTAAGGGTGGCCTTAAGCCCGTCAAGCTGCGCGTTTCCGAGTATGACCGTGCAGCACCGCACGGTACCGGCAACATCAAGGCCGGCCTGAACTACGCCATGTCCCTCAAGCCCACGATGGAGGCCCATCGCGAGGGCTATGCCGAGAACCTGTATCTCGACTCCGAGTCCCGCACCTATGTCGAGGAGACCGGTGGCGCCAACGTCCTGTTCGTGAAGGAGGACGGCACCCTCGTCGTTCCGCAGTCGCACACCGACTCCATCCTGCCCTCCATCACCCGCCGTTCGCTCGTTCAGGTTGCTCAGGACCTGGGCATGACCGTTGACCAGCGTCCCGTCGAGTGGGCCGAGGTCAAGGCCGGCACCTTTGTCGAGTGCGGCCTGTGCGGCACCGCTGCCGTCATCTCCCCGGTTGGCGAGATCGACAACAAGGTTTACGGCGCCGACGAGACCGTGACCTTCCCGGCTGGCTACACCGAGATCGGCCCTGTGATGAAGAAGCTCCGCGAGACTCTGACTGGTATCCAGTCTGGTGCTGTTGAGGATAAGCACAACTGGGTCTATACCGTGGCGTAAGCTGCCATAGCTGCTCGGCCCGAGGGCAACCTTCCTTTCCGGCGCGTCCTCGGACATGAAAGAACCTCCGCTGCGCACTTCGTGCGGCGGAGGTTCTTTCGTCCTGCGGAGTGCGCCGGAAAGGATGGTTGCCCTCGGGCCTGCGTTACCTCGGCGCTGCCGTTACGGGCAATATAGATCTGAATTAACGATGGCGCGCGGCCTTTTAGGCCGCGCTTTTGTTTTGGTTCGCGCCATGTGGGGGTGATGGCGACGTGCATTTTTGCGAGTATTCTGCAATCGAAGGCCCCTGCATACCGACCTCGGGCAAAAAATCGGGATTTCTCGATGTTTTCTACGAATGATGGGCGGGGTTATGGGCTGACAGCGTTTGATTTGCAGGGATATTCGCGGTCTTTGGCATTTATCGTAGCGCCCGAAGCTCTTGGTTATGTTGAATACTCCTAAAAATGCACGGCGCTTAGAGGGGGACCTTCGCGAAAAAGGAAACCGCCCCGTCGAAGTATGCGTTCGACGGGGCGGTTTATACATTTGGCCGATTAAGGATGCGCTGCCAAACTACTAGAACTTGACGGTCGGGGCCTGGCGGGCTGCTTCGGCGGCCTCAAAGCCCTGGCGCTCCTTAAACTGGAAGATGCCGGCAAAGATGACAGCCGGGAACGTCTGAATGGCGTTGTTGTAGCTGAGCACGCAATCGTTGTAGCTCTGGCGTGCATAGCTAATCTTGTTCTCGGTATCCTCGAGCGATGCCTGCAGCTGCGTAAAGTTGGTGTTTGCCTTAAGATCGGGGTAGGCCTCGGCTACGGCGAAGAGCTGGCGCAGCGCACCGGTCAGCACGTTGTCGGCTTCCATCTTGGCCTCGGGCGTGGTGGCCTTGACGGCGGTGTTACGCGCACTGATCACGGCGGAGAGCGTCTCTTGCTCGTGCTTGGCGTAGCCCTTGACGGTCTCGACCAGGTTGGGGATCAGGTCGTTGCGGCGCTGCAGCTGCGTATCGATGTTCTGCCAGGCGTTATCGATGCGGTTACGCTTGGTGACCATGTTGTTGTAGATGCCGGCGATGGCGCAGACAATCACAATGACAACAACGATGCCGATGATGACGGTAATCATGATGTCTCCGTTTCGAATGGCCGCGGCGGCATGCGCCAGCTGCCGTTGGTATAACGCTACTAGTATACCCGCAACGTTTTGCCGTGCCGAACTTTCCGGTAAGCGTTGTGTTTTCGGCGGGGTCGGTACCGGGGCAAAGCGCGCGAGGTACAGGTGTAAGATATGCGACAGATTGACGAGTGTTGTCTTTGCCCTGAGGATGGCGATACCAGTGGACCTTCGCATCAAGAAAACCTACCGTGCCCTGTTCGATGCCTTTACCGAGCTTCTCGAGGAGCATCGTTTTGAGGACCTGACGGTTGCCATGCTGTGCGACCGCGCCATGATTCGCCGCACGACGTTCTACAAGCACTTTCGCGACAAGAACGATTACTTTGCCTTTTATATCGATGAGCTCATGTCGGGCTTGCCGCAAAAACAGCCCGATGAGGCCGGCGCAGTGTCTGCCGAGGACGTGCGCGCGCTTCGGCACGCGATTTTGGACGATGCCATGGATTTGATTCTGGCGCACGAGCAGCTCATGGATAACATTTTGGCAAGCAGCATGTCGGGCATGTTGACCAACGTTATTTGCGACCGTATTGCCCGCTCCATCCGCGAGCGTGTGATGAACGTGCTTGCCGAGGATGCCCTGGCCCCCGTGTCACTCGAGACGACGTCTGAGTTTGTCGCCGGCGGTATTATTCGACTTTTCACGATATGGTGGGAATCGGGCCACGATCTTGAGCGTCGACCCGAGATGGCCGACGTGGTCGATGCACTGTTTGAGCGGACCATGACACCGGTGCATCACTAAAAGTGGCGGAGAGAGGGGGATTCGAACCCCCGGAACGCTCTCGCGCTCAACGGTTTTCAAGACCGCCGCATTCAACCGCTCTGCCATCTCTCCGTGAGTCGTAATGATAGCATCGTTTTGAATTTGCAACAGGGAAGGCGAACGATGACGATCACCGAAATCGACGAGAAGTTCATGCGCGAGGCGTTGGTGGAGGCGCGCGCCGCCGCGGCGGTGGGCGAGGTGCCCATCGGAGCCGTAGTGGTGCGCGACGGCGAGATCGTCGCGAGGGCGCACAATCGGCGCGAGCTCGACCAGAACCCTTCGGCGCATGCAGAGTTCGCGGCCCTGTGCGCCGCCGCCCAGGCGCTTGGCCGCTGGCGCCTTTCCGATTGCACGGTCTACGTGACGCTCGAGCCCTGCTGCATGTGCGCGGGGCTTATGGTCAATGCGCGCGTGGGGCGCTGCGTGTATGGCGCGAGCGACGCCAAGGCGGGCGCATTGGGATCCCTATACGATTTGAATGCCGACTCGCGCCTGAATCATCGGTTTAACGTGACGGCTGGCGTGCTGGCAGACGAGTGTCGTGAGGTGTTGAGCGGCTATTTTAGTGGGTTGCGTGGCACCGATGGTGCTGGCTGCGGTTGTGGGGCCGATCTCGAGGCGCATGCCGCTCATGCCGAGGCACTCGCGTGTGCCGAAGATATTGCCGTTGAGGCGGTCGATTTTGGTGTCGTGTGCCGCCGGCCCCGCCGTGTGCTGCTGGCGATTGACTCCTTTAAGGGCAGCGTTTCGAGTGCACAGGCGGAGGAGGCGGTTGCCGAAGGCGTGCGCCGTGTGTGGTCCGATGCCGAGGTGCGCGCATTGCCGCTGGCAGATGGTGGTGAGGGAACGCTCGACGCCGTTGCCGCCTGCGGTGGCGAGCTTGTGACCTGCGAGGTTGCGGGTCCCTTGGGCGACCGCGTGTCTGCCCGGATGCTGGTGGACGGCGAGCACGAGTCGGCTGTTATTGAGATGGCCGAGGCGGCGGGTATTGGGTATTCGCCTTGCACGGAGTCGTCGGCGCTGGCTGCTACAACCTATGGCGTGGGCGAGCTGATGCTCCGTGCGGTTCGTGCCGGGGCAAAGACTATCTATATTGGCTTGGGCGGCAGCGCCACCAACGATGGTGGCGCCGGTATGCTGCAGGCGCTGGGCGCGCGTGTGGTCGATGATCAGGGCTGCAATATCGCCCCCGGTCTCGCGGGTCTCGAACACGTGGTGAGTATCGATTTGGCGCCAGCGCTTCGGGCGCTGAGCGGCGCGCGTGTCGTGGTGCTTTCCGATGTCGAGAATCCGCTTGTGGGGCGCCGAGGCGCCCTAGCGGTGTTCGGTGGGCAGAAGGGCCTGCCGGCGGATGATGCCGAGGTGCTGCGCAGGTGTGACAGCTGGATGGTCGGCTACGGCCGCCTGCTTGATGCGGCGATTGCCGAGGCTCGAGCGCGGGAGTTGCTGCGCGTGTCCGAGGGCGCGCGAACGTTTGGCTCGGTACTCGGCGTGCCGGGCGCAGGCGCTGCCGGTGGGCTGGGGGCGGCCTTGCTGGCACTTGGTGCCGAGCTGCGCTCGGGCGTGGAGACGGTGCTCGGCCTCGTGGGATTTGACGAGCGCGTACGCGATGCGGACCTGGTTATAACGGGTGAGGGCAATATGGACGAGCAGTCCGCTGCCGGCAAGGCTCCGGTGGGCGTGGCGCGTCGCGCCAAGCGCTTCGGCAAGCCGGTGGTCGCCGTCGTGGGCGGTCGCGCCGACAACCTGGATGCGGTATACGAGCAGGGTGTCGACCTGGTGCTACCCATCTGTCGCAAGCCCATGTCCCTCGACCAAGCGCTCGATCCGCAGGAAGCCACAACCAACCTCATCTGCGCCGGCGAGGCAGCTGCCCAAGCCTATGACCTCGCTCGCCTCTAAAACCCATCCCCCAATAACTTGCGGTGAAATACGGAGTGTTTTTGCCTTTAAGGTGCCAATTCAGTCCGTATTCCACCGCAACTTCGTGAATTGCCATCCGAGGCTGGTCGACAGGGGTCTCGAGCCGGACCGTTTGCCACGAAATGCGGCCATCTACTACGTTTGACCGAGCTACCTCGACCATCCCGGATTTTGTGAAATTAAAACTGCAGGTAGACGGCTTGCCGGTTTTCGAAAAGGCCGGCTATGGTTGACCCCTGCGGCCTAAACGTAGTAGATAGGCCCTTTTCATGGCGCAGCGTCAGACCAGTCTATTTGGGACGGCTATTTTGACTACATGCCGATCTGATTGCCCAAGTAGTCAAAAAAGCTCCGTCCCAAATTAGCCACTTTGTGGGGTGTGGGGGATAAAGATTGCCGACGGTTTTATCCCGCCGAACCCCTTTGATGGCGCGAATGGTTCGATTTAACGACCGAGTGGCAACCTGACGCGGAATGGTGGGTCGTTTAAATTGCTACAATTTTAAGTATATTGCGATGTCCTGCCTTGCGTTTCTGCGCGGGGGGGGGCGTATATTTGCATCGATGGGGACGACACACATATATAGCGAGCCGCTGCTTGACGTCCTCATGGATTGGGGAGGGCCTTCATGAATCGCGTGTGTGCGAGAGCTCGAGAAATGCTAAAGCCTTTTGGCAAGAAAACCAATACCGCAAAGCGTGTCCTGAGGGTTTTGGCCGTCCCGCTGGCGGCGTGCGCACTCATGTTTGGTGCGACGAGCGCGTCGGCTGCCGTGAGCGACCATACCGTGCAGACGGTGAATCCCACCGGCACCACGGTCAATCTGTTCGACTACTGGGTCGTGGATGGCGACAACGATAGCTCGAAGAACGTAAACAACGACAACAAGAACGACAACACCGGCATCAATAAAGACCATCAGCTCAAGTTCAATGGTGGTGCCGGCACGGGCATTAACAAGTGGACGGGTAGAAGCAATATCAACGGCTTTGGACGTCTTTCATTTGTGGAGAACACACTGGTAAATGGCTATCCGTCAATCAAAGCCGGCACCCACACCTCCCAAGGCCAGGGTGTTAACTACACCGATGAGTCGCTGGCCTATCTCTTTAACAACGACAGTCAGGCCAACGGCAAGCAGAATGGCAAGGCCGTCTACAACAACGTGAAGGGCCTTTTCCAGCTCAAGGATGGCTATTACGTTTACGACTCGTATGGTTCTGACGGCAACAGCGGCAACTATGCCGTGTATAACTCCGCGACCAATTCCTTTGACGTCTACGATAAAGCGGGCGTATATAAGGGCGATGCGAGCAAAGAAACCAATCTGGGCCAGTTCTTCCCCTTTGACTCTGCAAGCAAGGTTTTTGATGAGAACGGCAACAACCTCTCCCCTAAAAAGATCGTTGATGGAAGCACGGACCTCAACCACCACTTTGGCATGTCCATGACTACGGAGTTTGTCCAGCCTAACGGTGGCAAGACCACCAAGGGCGAGGACATGATCTTTAAGTTTTCGGGCGATGATGACGTCTGGGTCTATATCGACGGCGTGCTCGTGGGCGATCTGGGCGGCATTCACGAGAAAGCAACGCTTGAGATCGACTTTGCCACGGGTGCGGTGCATATCGGCCATGTCGACAACGCAAATGATGCCGAAAAGACCATTCAAGACACCACCATTAAGGCGATGTTCGAAGCCGCCGGCGCAGATACCAAGAACTTCCGCGACAACACCTTCCGCGACAGCACCAAGCACACGCTGAGCTTCTTTTATCTGGAGCGCGGCGCGGGTGCATCGAACATGTCGCTTAAGTTCAACCTCACCACCCTGCCGTCGTCCGAGGTCGAGAAGGTCGATCAGAACGGCGAGGCGGTCCAAGGCGCAACCTTCAAGCTATATCGGTCCAATGGACCAGATGCCGACTGGAATGCGGGCGAGCTCGTCGCCCAGGGCACGACAGACGCCAAGGGCCAGCTGGTACTCCTGAAGTCGGATGGGAAGTCGGATGGCTCCGTTCTCTCCTTCGACGAAGAGCATGCCGCAGGGCACGACTACTTTGTACTCAAAGAGGTTGGCCTGCCTGTGGGATATCGCTCGAGTCTGACCTCGTCGACCTCCGCAACGCCGGGCGAGCTGCATTTGCAGTACAAACAAGCTGCGAGTGGCACGGGCGGCGTGGTCGTCGCACCGCAAACCACGGTCACCACGGCCGATGGCAAGCAATGGACAGGCAGCCGCATGTGGCTGAACGGAGGCTACTTGGCTGCTAAGGAAACCATCTCCCTGTCCAAAGACAAAAAAGACAACAAGGGCAAGGCTATCAGCTCGGGTACGACCTTTGCCGTCGTGCTCAAGCTCACCGGTGCGGGCGAGGACCACACAAGCGAAGACGCATGGACGGCGGTCACGGGCAATCCGCTCGATGGCTACAAACTGTGCTCCAAACACGGCATTGCCGGTGCCGTTGAGGCTGCCCAATCGGCCGACACGAGTGTCTTTGCCGTCAACACCAAGGGCGATTACGAGGTGACGGTCAGGTCGCTGCCCGGCGATATCGAGAAGTACGCCGCCATGTTACAGGATAAGTCTCAGTCCGAATATACCGTGGCGGCGTATCACACCACGGCGTCGTCTCTGGCAGAGGCAACCACGGAGAACACCTCTATGGTTGAATACCAGTCGATAAACAGGCAGTTCTCAACCGTGATCCACCTTACGAACGTTCAGAACCGTCTGTTTGTGCAGAAGGTCGATGACCTGGGCGAGCCCGTGAACGGCGCAACGTTTGAACTGTACAAAGCCGACGACGTTACCGGCAATAGTCCCAGCACGTATGCCATCAAGCCCAATGCCACGCCGTATGACACCGTGCGGGCAAAAGGCATGACCTATCCGTATGAGATTAAGGGCGCTGCATGCTTCCCGCTCGATTCGAATAATCACGCACCTCTTACCAAGGGTACGTACTATCTGCGCGAATCGGTGAGCCCGGATGGCTATGAGATTAACAACACCATCACCAAGGTAATCGTGGACGATTCGGGTGTGTATGTGGACGCTGGCGAGAAGGGCGACGACGTGCTCAGCCTGAGCGGCCCGGGCTCGCTGATCGCCTCGTTGGCGCAATTTGGCTCGCCCGGTTCCATCGATAACACGCTTACGCACATTAAGGGCAAGCTGCAGAGCGCGACTAATACAGATGACAAGGGTAACCTGGCGTGGGCCCAGACGAGCACTGCCAAGGGCGTAACGCCAACTCTTGCGGACGGCCTCATGCACATGCGCTACGAGGAGAAGACGCAAGGCACCAAGACCGTTCTGCGTTATGTCGAGGACAAGGGCGTCCGCGACGGCCAGCTGGCGACGATCTTTGCCGACACGGGTATCAACCGCATGGCCCTCTATCAAGATGATGATGTCACCAATGGCACCGATCTGGGCACGCTCCAGCTCAATCATCTCTTTACCACGGCGACGGCCGTGCAGTATACCGACCGTCGCGTGGCGCGTCTGCAAGTGACCAAGACCGTGACGGCGGACGATGGCCTCACCGCGCCTACCAAGGATGCGAAGGGCGAAGACCTGACCTTTACATTTAAGTTCACCCTGCCGGAGTCCCAGAAGGGCTACGAGGTGCATGTGTTCGATGCGAACGGCGAGGCCGTGGGCAACTCCTTTACGCTCAAGAACGGCGGCACCCATTCCATTAAGGCCGGCGAGACCATTCGCGTGTACGACCTTAAGCAGGGTGACAAGTATAGCGTGAGCGAGCTCACCACCAAGGGCGAGGAGTCCAACGGCAACGTGCTGGCGAGCATCGTTAACACCGTGACCGGCTCTGCCGATGAGTCAGTGCTTCCGGCTGGCTTTAGGCTCGTGAGCCGCAGGGCCGGCGGCGAGGAGCAGTTCGGAACCGGCAACACCATCGAGGGCACGATCGCGGCGCTCGTGGGCGGAAACATTCCCGCGAGCAACAAGCTCGAGTTCACCAACAACTACAGCGCCAGCTCGGTAACGCTCGATGCCCAGAGTGGCCTGAGCGCCAAGAAGGTGCTCGAGGGTCGCGAATGGGCCGATGGCGATACCTTTACCGCGCAGCTTACAGCCGAGGACGGCGTCCCCATGCCCGAGGGCGCCAGGAGCAAAGTGGCGACGGTCGAGCTCACCATGAAAGCCCAGACGGCAACATTTGGCGACATCACCTATGACAAGCCGGGCACGTACGCCTATACCATCAAGGAGGTTGTCCCCGGTTCCGATGCCGGGGCAGATGGCATAAGCTACTCCGCCGCCTCCTATACTGCGACGGTTGTGGTGGAGGACAACCATGCCGGTGCTCTGGTTGTTACGAGCGTGAAAGTGACGCAGGTGCGTGACGACGCGGGCGCCGAGACTAATAGGGAGGTTAGCGAGAAGGTAGCGACCTTCACCAATCACTACGACGAGCATGAGAGGGACATCATCATCCATGCTCAAAAGAACCTGACCGACAAGGCCGGGACCTTCCCGCTTGCCCAGAATACCTTTAGCTTTACGCTCGAAGGCATGGGCGGCTATGCGAATGCCAGCGCAACGTTCAGCCCCAATACGGTCGACGCGAGCATCAAAGCCCCCATGCCCCAGGGCGCCGAGGGCAACATTGCGACCGTGGGCAACAACGCCGACGGTACGGTGACGTGGCCGGCGATCTCCTATACCGCCAAGCCGGACGCGGGACGCGCCTACGTGTACAAGTTCGCTGAGAATTCCGGCAGTGTCGCGGGCATGACCTATGACGGGTCGGTCTATTACGCTGTGGTGCGCAACGCCGAAAAGGGTGCCGGCATCGAAACCTCGATCGAGTACTACAAGACCGCGGCAAACGGCTCGGTAGAGCAGCTGAAAACGAACGTCACGCCTTCCTTTACCAATAAATATAGTGTGGACCCCACGAGCGTGACCCTGCAGGGTCAAAAGGCCGTGAGCGGTCGCGACTGGAACCAGGGCGAGAGCTACACCTTTAACCTCACTGCCGCTACGGATGATGCCAGCACGACCGGTCTGGACAAGACCACAAAGCAGGCGGTGAAGGATGGGGCAGTTGCCATTGGTACCAACCAGGCCGTCGCCAGCGCACCCGAGTCGGGACGCGTGGCCTCGTTCGCCTTTAGCACTGAAGCCGCCCCGACCGTGACGTTCAACCGCGCGGGCACCTTTAGCTTTAATATCACTGAGGACACCGCGCAGGATAGCCAAGCGAGCATGTACATGGACAAGCACACTGCGCGCGCGACCGTCGTGGTGACCGATCTGGACAAGGGCACCCACACGGGCAAGCTGCGCGTGTCGAGCGTGACCTACAGCAACACCGATGCCTCCGATGCAGACAAGGCCGTAACCGACAAGGCTGCCTTTACCAACGCATACCATGCGTCGGGCACCTTTGGCGGCGTTACGGTGAGCAAGACCCTTGAGGGTCGCGCCTCTACCGCGGGCCAGTTTACCTTTGCCGTGACGGGCCTTTGGTACAACGGCGCCCAGACGTCGGTCGATGGCGCCGAGGCCAACCTGTCCAACAAGGCGGCGAAGGCCGGCGTGTCCGGCGCCGTGGTGGGCACGAACGGGGCGGAGAAGTTCTTTGCTCGTACGATCACCGAGCGGGATCTGGGCCATACGTTTGCCTATCGCATCCACGAGAACCAGCCTGTCGCCGCTGGCTACACCTATGACACCGGCTACACCGGTGATGCCATCGTGCTCGTTAAGGTTCTTGCGCGTGGCGACGACCCTGCCAAGCTCTACACCGTGACGACCGTGCTCAAGGGTGCGGGTGTGACGGCGGTGCTGGGCGATGCCGGCGATGCGAGCGCACTGACGGACGAAAAGATTGCCGAGCTCAAGCAAGATGCGAATACCTACGCGCAACAGTACGATGCAAGTGAGGCCGGTACCACAACGCCTGCCGTATCGTTTGTGAACCGCTATGAGGCAAGGCTCGACTATGGTGCCGCTGGCGGCCTGAAGATCGAGAAGACACTGACGTACCCCGAGGGCGCGACGGTGTTCGGCTCGCCCAAGAGCATGTTCCGCTATATCGTCAAGCCTGCCGATGAGACATCTGCCAAGAAGGTCGGCATTACCATGGACGGCAAGGTCTTTGAGACCGCAAACGTCGAGGCCAATACCCCTAAGACCGTGAGCTTGGTTCCTGAGCGCGGGCTGACTTTCACTCAGAATGATGCCGGCAAGACGTTTACCTATACCGTGGCCGAGATTGACGACAAGGCGACGGGCTATACGTACGACAAGACGGTCCATACGGTTAAGGCTGTCGTGGCGGACAACGGCGACGGCACGCTCAAGGTCACGACATCGGTAAGCAAGACGGTTGATGGCAAGGACGAGCTCGAGGGCCAGTGGATCTACCCATCGGATGCGACGTCCACCGGTGTCGCGACGGTCAAATTCAAGAACACCTATACGGTCACCGAGGCGGCAACCTACACCCCGTCCGTGACGAAGGTGGTTGCCGGTGCCGATGCTGAGGGCAAGTTTGCCTTTACCATGACCGCGGCTGACGATGTCACCAAGGCGGCTATCGACAACAGCCTCGTCACTGGATCTTCGATGAGTGCCGAAAACAGCTACGTTGAGCAGGCGTTTACAAGGGACAGCCTTGCCGACGGCGCGCACGATGAGGTCAAGTTCTCGAAGCTCACCTTTAACGCGCCGGGCACGTATGCGTTTGCTATTACCGAGCGAGTTCCGAACAGCGGCATTGGCGAGTGGAAGTATGACACGCATGCCTATACCGTGACTGTTACCGTGACCGATGAGGGCGGCAAGCTCGTGGCGCGTGCCGATGGCACGACGGGCGCGAATGGCTTCATCTTCACCAATAGCTACAGAACTTCGACGAGCTATGAGCTCCAGGGCGGTCTGGAGATCGTCAAGACGCTCGAGGGCAAGGATCTGCATGCCGGCATGTTCGGCTTTACGGTGACGGGCGAAGACGAGGCCTCAACCGAAAAGCTCAACAAGCTGCTGCGCGCGGACAAGGGCAAACTCATCGTTACCAACGATGAGCCCCAGGCCGACGGTGCATCTCATACCGGTATTTTGGGCGGCCTGACCTTTACAACGAACGACGTGGATAAGACGTTCACCTACAAGGTGGTCGAGAATATGGGCAACAAGGACGGCTATAAATACGATTCCACCTATTGGACGGTTGCGATTGCGGTTAACAAGCGCACCGATGGCTCGGGCTCGCTCTATACTGTGACTACCGTCAAGCACTTTGCTGCCGATGGGACTGAGCTTTCTAAGGATGAAAAGAACTCCGTGGGCGGTCCTGTCGAGGCTCGGGTATCCTTCACCAACAGCTACGCCGCGTCCGGAACATTCGACGGTCTCACTGCCGAGAAGGTAATGGACTCCGGCGATAAGATTGAGGCTGGCCAGTATACGTTTGACGTGTATGCGGAGAAGGTCGACGGCTCGCCCCAATGGATGGATAAGGGTACAACTCAGGCGAGCGACAACCGTACCGCGACGGTCGACTTCGGTAAGGTTTACTTTAAGCTTGGCGATGCTGCGAGCGGGTCTCATGGGCTGACGATTGATCTTACCAGAGCCGTCAACGACGGCGTTGCCACCAAGCGCCACAATGCCGACCACACCACTACCTACAGCTTTAACCTGGTGGCAAAGGAGCGCTTGACCAACCTGCCAGATGGCGTTCGTCCCGTGGATACGTCCGCGACGTGCCGCGTGCTGCTCGAGGTGACCGACGACAACAACGGTAACCTTACGTCCAAGGTGACCTATCGCGATGGTACCGAGGACGGCAAGATCGTCTTCCACAACACACGCGATAAGGTCAAGACGATCGGCACGGTCGCGGAGCCCAGCGTGGATATCGACGGGCAGCTGCTCTCCGTGGGTGACTCCTATGTCTACACCATCAACTGGGTTAACAACGAGGCCGATGATAGTGGCACTGCCAACGTGACCGTGACCGACGAGCTGCCCGCCGGCGTTGTGTTCGAGGCCTTTGAGGGCGAGAACGCCGATAAGGGCGCCGCGGACGGCCAATCGCTCACCTGGAACCTGGGCCAGCAGCCTGCGGGCAGCTACGGTTCGGTGCGCGTGCGCGTCAAGATTACCGAGGATGCCGTGAAGGATGCCCAGAGTGCGGTCGGCACTATCGACAACACTGCCACCGTTACGGTCGGCAAAAAGAGCTATACCGGCACCACGACCAACTACGTGCCCAAGAAGTCCGAGAGCGATGCTCAAGATTCGACAGGATCGGGTGTGGCGCTGGGCGATGAGCTTACCTATACCATTAGCTACAAGAATACCGAGGGCGCGCCGGCTACGGTGACGATCTCCGATACCGTTCCTGCGGGGACCGAGTTCGTGGAGTTCGCGGGCGACCATAAGGATGCCGGCTCCAAGGACAAGGACGGCAATCTCACCTGGAAGCTGACGGATGTTCCCGCCGGCGAGGAGGGCACGGTTCAGTTTAAGGTCCGCGTGACCGAGGACGCGTTTAAGAGTGGCGGCGCTTCGGGCGACATCTCCAACCAGGCGTCGGTGACGGTTGGTAACAACCCTGCCGTTAAGACCAACACCACTACCGATGAGGTCTCTGATGGCCGCCTGACGCTGAGCAAAACGGTCACGGCAGCCGAAGGCATCACCGCACCCAACAAGGAATTCACCTTTAAGGTGCTGCTCTACCAGGCCGATGGCACAACGCCTCTGGCCGGCACCTTTGCGTACGCCGGTCGTCCCAACGGCACCAACGGCACCTATGTAAGCGGGCAGATCAAGAGCGGTGACACCATCGCGCTTAAGGCCGGTGGCTCCGTGACGGTTACCGTGCCCGTGGGCGCGCACTACGAGGTGCAGGAGCTCGACTCCAAGGGCAGCCTCATGACGAGCGAGGACGGCTTTGCGGTTGCCGACAAGACGAACCCGCAGAAGGGCACCGTCAAGCAGGCGACGCAGGCGGACTTCACCAATGCCTACAGCGTGGAGTCCACGAAGGTGGAGAGTGCCTTTAAGGTGCAAAAGAAGATTTCCGGTCGCAACTGGACTAAGGCGGATGCCTTTACCATGACGCTGACTGCCGAGGGCGAGGCGCCCATGCCCGAGGGCGCCAAGGAGGACGTGGCGACGATTACGCTGAAGAAGGACGTTCAGGTTGGCAACTTTGGCACCATCGAGTACACCAAGCCCGGAACCTATACCTATGTGATTGCCGAGCAGGCGGGTGACGAGACGGCGCTCACCTTCTCGAAGGCCACCTATCGCGCCACCGTCACGGTGACCGACGACGGCGCCGGCAAGCTGACTGCCAAGACCAAGATTGCACAGCTGACCGACGATGCCGGCGACGCTGTTGAGCGCACGGCCGAGGCGGCGGTCTTTACCAACACCGCTAAGACCGGTGCCCTCACCGTCAAGAAGACGGTCGTCGGCGGCGACAGCCAGCGCGAGTTCGGCTTCACGGTGGCGCTCACCGACGGGGACGGCGAGCCCGTCTCCGGCACCTTCGGCGAGGGCGAGGGCGCCGTGACGTTCACGGACGGCAGGGCGACCTTCACGCTCAAGCACGGCGGGGAGAAGACCGTCGCCGGCCTGCCCGTGGGCGCGCGTTACACCGTGACCGAGGACGCCGCCGAGGGCTACGCGACCATGGTCGACGGGGCGGCCGGCTCCAAGGCCGAGGGCACCGTGACCGAGGGCGGCGCGACCGTCGCGTTCACCAACACGTACGGCACGGCCACCGAGGGCAGGGACGTCTCCACCGGGGGGCTCTTCACCAAGACGCTCGAGGGCCGCGACTGGGCGGAGGGCGACAGCTTCCAGTTCACGCTCACGGGCGAGGGCGGCGCGCCCATGCCCGAGGGCTCCGCCGACGGCTCCAAGACCGTCAGCGTGACGGCTGCCGGGACCAAGGCGGGCGAAAAGGTCGCCTTCGACTTCGGCTCCATCCGCTACACGCTTAACGACATCAAGGACGCCGGGTTCGCCGAGGTCGGCGGCAAGCGCGTGCGCGCCAAGACCTTCACCTACACGGTGCGCGAGGTCAGGCCCGCTGACGGCTCGGCCATCGCCGGCGTGGACTACGACGGCCATGCCGCCACGATGACGGTGACCGTGACCGACGACGGCTCGGGTAACCTCACGGCCTCGACGCCCGCGATCGCGCAGGCGAGCGGCGGCGACTTCGTGAACACCTACACGACCGGGCTCGACTACTCGGCCCGCGCGGGCGTGCGCCTGTCCAAGACGCTTACCGGCCGCGCCATGGAGGCGGGGCAGTTCGCCTTCACCGTGACCGCCGACGACGAGACGGCCGCCAAGCTCGGCCTCAAGACCGGCAAGGATGTCTACACCGTAGCCGCGGCAGATGACGGAGAGGCCGACCTGGTCGACCTCATCGGCGGTGCCGCGGAGGGCGACGTGAAGTTCACCGACGCCGACGCGGGCAAGACCTACAGCTTCACCGTCACCGAGACCAAGCTCGGCGGCGAGGGCTACACCAACGACACCGCGCCGCGCACGGTGACCATCGCGCCCGGCTACGACGCCGCGACGGGCAAGCTCACGGTCGCGACCACGGTTGCCAAGGACGGTGTCGAGGTCGCACGCAGCGAGGTCTCCACGGCGGATGACGCCACGTCGGCGCCCGCGCCCGTGACGGTCGCGTTCCAGAACTCCTACGAGGCCACCGGCGTGCTCGGCGGCGAGGGCAACGTGGCAATTAACGCCACCAAGACGCTGACGGGCCGCGCCGCGGCGGCGGGCGAGTTCTCGTTCTCCGTCCGCGATGCCCGGGGCAACGTGGCCGCGACCGCGACCAACCGGGCCTCCGGCGACGGCGAGGCCGCGGGACTCGCGTTCTCGCCCATCTCCTACACCACCGACGCTCTCGAGCGGATGGTGGCGGACGGCACCGCCACCAGGGCCGCCGACGGCTCCTGGGTCATTCCCTATACCGTATCCGAGGACGGCACGGACCGGCTGCCCGCGGGCGTGACGGCGGTCGCCTCGAGCTTCGGCATCACGGTCAAGATGGCGGATGACGGCAAGGGCGGGCTGGATGTGGCCGTGGTCTACCCCGAGGGCTCCGGCGGCACGCTGTCGTTCGTGAATGCCTATAGAGCCGGCGAGGCGACGGTTGACCTCGCGGGCACCAAGACGCTGGCGCTCGGCCAGGCCGGTCTCGGCCTGGCGCAGGCCGACATCGCGGGCAAGTACACCTTTAAGATTGAGCCGCTGGACGGCGCGCCCGCACTGGTCGACGCTTCGGGTAAGACAGTGACCGAGGCGACCAACGACGCCGCCGGCAACGTCGAGCTGGGCCACGTCACGTTCAGGCAGCCGAGCGACCTCGACGACGTCGAGATCGACCGCGACGGCCTGCGCACCAAGACGTTCGCCTACCGGGTGAGCGAGTCCGGCTCGGTCGACGGCGTGGCCAACGACGCGACGGCGACCAGGACCTTCACGGTCAGGGTGGTCGAGGACACCAACGCGGGCACGCTCGCCGCGGAGGTCCTGCCCGCAGAGGGCACGCCCGAGGGCAAGGGCGCGTTCGAGTTCACCAACACCTACGGCGTGAACCCGACGCCGAGCTCCGTCACCGACCAGATCACGGTGAGCAAGAAGCTCGAGGGCCGTGACCTGGCCGAGGGCGAGTTCGAGTTCCAGCTGGTCGAGATTGCCGCCGACGGCAGTGAGAGCGTCGCGGCGACGGGCAGGAACGCCGCCGACGGCACGGTCGCGCTCAGCCCCGTCACCTACACCGCGCCCGGCACGCACGGCTACGAGCTGCGCGAGGTCGCCGGCACGGCGGGCGGCGTGACGTACGACAGGGCGACGTACCGCGTGCGCACGACGGTCACCGATGCCAAAAACGGCACGCTCACCATCAAACACGAGCTTGTGGATGCCGAGGGCAATCCCACGGGAGGCGACTCGGTGACGTTCACCAACGGCTACGAGGCCGCGCCCGTCACCCTCAAGCTGGGCGCCGCCAAGGTGCTCAAGGGCGCCGAGCTCAAGGCGGGTCAGTTTAGCTTTGAGCTCAAGAGCCTGGATGGCAAGGTCATGTCGACCGCCAGGAACGCCGCCGACGGTAGCGTCACGTTCGACGCGCTGACCTTCAAGCAGGCCGGCACCTACACCTTCACGGTGAGCGAGGTCGACGACGGCCAGGCGCACGTGACCTACGACAGGGCCGTGCGTAAGATCGTCGTCACGGTGAGCGACGAGGACGCTGACGGCACCAAGACGGGCTACCTGTCGGCGAAGGTCTCCTACGAGGGCGGCGCCAACGTGCCGCCGGTCTTCACCAACAGCTACGCCGAGGAGCCCGGGACCCCCGGCACCCCCGAGAACCCCGGCACGCCGGGCGGCGGTTCGGGCGGCGGTTCCGATAGCGGCTCCGGCAGCGGCGGCTCCGGCGGCAGCTCCAAGGGCGGTATGCCCGACACCGGCGACCGCAGCCTGCCGGTTGAGGCACTCGGCGCCATGGCCGGCATCGGCGCGCTGGCCGTCGCGGGCGGCGCGGTCCTGTACCGCAGGCGCCGCTAGCGATATGGGCGAGTGGGGCGAATCCATCCGATGGGTTCGCCCCACTTGCCGTGGCGGGCGGGAGCAGGTAAGATATACCGAGCGCCTAGCGCGTTCGATGGGTTCGGATGACGACATGTTCCGAATCTGGTCAGGTCCGGAAGGAAGCAGCCATAAGGAGCCTCTGTCGGGCATCCGAATCCATCGAGCGCGAAGGCGCTTTTTGGTGCCGCGGCTACCCGCGAGTGCCGGCAGGGTCACATTTATCTGAATAATTTAATCCCGTGCCTTTTGCTGCTCGCTGGCGTTGTCTGGAGCACGGTGACTATGTGGTTTAAGAGGCGGCGGTGCTGTTGCTTGGATTTTGCAGTTAAAGAGGCCCGTTTCCCTAGGTGGGGAAACGGGCCTCTTTTTGTCTCTGGGCTTGTGGATTGGCGGGGACAATAGCCGCTGGCAGCTATTTTGAGTTCTTGAGGCGGCGTGTGGCTGTGGCGGTTATTCCGAGGCCTGCGGCGGCGATTCCTGCGAGTGCGATTGCGCTCGGTGCTGCGTCGCCCGTGTTCGCGAGCTTGCCGGCGGTCGTATCTGCTTGCTTGCCGCTGCTCGAGGTCGCCTGCTTGGTGGAGCTTGGCAGGGTGTCTTTGCCGGTTGCAGGTGAGCTAACGGGCGGTGTCGCCTCGGCGGGTTGCGTTGAGCCGGAGGGAGGCACTGTCTCGGTCGGTTTCGTTATCTCGGGCGAGGTGGCCTTGTCTGCCGCGGCCTTAGCCTCTTCGTATGCCTTGCAGGCGTCGTCATAGGCCGCTTGCGCCTTTTCCAAATCGCCGAGGAGCGCATCTCGCTTGGCTATGTCCTCATCGATGTGGGCTTTAGCTTCCTGCGCCTCACTTTCGGAATCCTGAACCTGTCTTTCCTGGCTTTCGAGCCGGCGTCGGTAGGAGTGAAGATCATCTTCACAAGATTTCTCTCGCCTTTCTGCCGACATGATCTCACGTCGCAACTGCTTAATATGCTCTTTAGTAGCTGTGCTGGGCTCCTCGTCGCCGAGTGCTTCAAGTGCCTTATCTAATTCTGCCTGAAGGCCGCTTGTCCGGTTGATGGCCTCGTCGTATTTGGCTTGGGCTGCATCGACGTCCGCTTGCATGGCGGGAAGGGATTCCCTCAATTCGGCGGCTTGCGCCGCCATCTTGTCGCGGAGCTCCTGAAAACGGGCAATGTCATCATCGATTGCCGCAAGTTTCTCGGGACTTGCGGCAACTTTTGCGGCCTCGAGGTTTTTGAGCGCTTCCTGCATGGCTGCATACGCTTTTTCTTTTGCGGCGGCCGCGTCTTCCGCCTGCAAGGCAACTGCACCGGTGGGGGAGCTGGTTTCTGCCGCGATCGCCGTTACGGGGGCGATTCCCGCGACAAGTGCCGCGGAAAGGGCGATGCCCACGGTTGCTCGTCTTGCACTTCTTGCGAGAATGTCGTTCATCTCGGCACCTCATTTCAAGGGTCGGCAGCTATTTTGAGTTCTTGAGGCGGCGTGTGGCTGTGGCGGTTATTCCGAGTCCTGCGGCGGCGATTCCTGCGAGTGCGATTGCGCTCGGCGCTGCGTCGCCCGTGTTTGCGAGCTTGCCGGCGGTCGTATCTGCTTGCTTGCCGCTGTTCGAGTTCGCCTGCTTGATGGAGCTTGGCGGGGTGTCTTTGCCGGTTGCAGGTGAGCTAACGGGCGGTGTCGCCTCGGCCGGTTGCGCCGAGTTGGAGGGAGGCGTCGTCTCGGTCGGTTGCGTTATCTCGGGCGAGGTGGCCTTGTCTGCCGCGGCCTTTGCCTCTTCGTATGCCTTGCAGGCGTCGTCATAGGCCGCTTGCGCCTTTTCCAAATCGCCGAGGAGCGCATCTCGCTTGGCTATGTCCTCATCGATGTGGGCTTTAGCTTCCTGCGCCTCACTTTCGGAATCCTGAACCTGTCTTTCCTGGCTTTCGAGCCGGCGTCGGTAGGAGTGAAGATCATCTTCACAAGATTTCTCTCGCCTTTCTGCCGACATGATCTCACGTCGCAACTGCTTAATATGCTCTTTAGTAGCTGTGCTGGGCTCCTCGTCGCCGAGTGCTTCAAGTGCCTTATCTAATTCTGCCTGAAGGCCGCTTGTCCGGTTGATGGCCTCGTCGTATTTGGCTTGGGCTGCATCGACGTCCGCTTGCATGGCGGGAAGGGATTCCCTCAATTCGGCGGCTTGCGCCGCCATCTTGTCGCGGAGCTCCTGAAAACGGGCAATGTCATCATCGATTGCCGCAAGTTTCTCGGGACTTGCGGCAACTTTTGCGGCCTCGAGGTTTTTGAGTTCAAGACTTTAGTCTGCTGGGCGCGCAGCGGCCAGCTTCAACCCACCCGCTATGCGGGTGGAGACAAACGGCTTTACAAAGCCACCCCTCCGACCGATATTGACGATTGTTCAGGCCGTCAGGAATTCGAGTCGAAGGGGTGGTCGCCATGGCCCAGAAGGCCTACAGCCTTTCCCACACGAAGTGGATGTGCAAGTACCACATCGTGTTCACGCCGAAGTATAGGCGCAAAGTCATCTACAACCAAATCAGGAGCGACATAGGGGAGATCCTCAGGAAGCTGTGCGAGTACAAGGGGATCGAGATAATCGAGGGGCACCTGATGCCCGACCACGTGCACGTGCTGCTGGCGATCCCGCCGAAGTACAGCGTCGCGAGCGTCATGGGTTACCTGAAGGGGAAGAGCTCGCTGATGATATTCGACAGGCACGCCAACCTGAAGTACAAGTTCGGCAACAGGAAGTTCTGGGCGGAGGGCTACTACGTGTCCACCGTCGGCCTGAACGAGGCGACGATCGCGAAGTATATCAGGGAGCAGGAGTCCCACGACATCGCGCTGGACAAGCTGAGCGTGAAGGAGTACGAGGACCCCTTCAAGAGGAGGTGAGCCTGCCGGTTTGACCGGCGCGCCACGGGTCAAGATGCAATAGGCCTGGACGAAGTCCGGGCCCGCGCCTTTAGACGCGAGCCCGGGGCCCGTGGGTTATACCCTAAGAGCAAACCACCCTTTTTAAGGGTGGTTCTGATCGCTTCCTGCATGGCTGCATACGCTTTTTCTTTTGCGGCGGCCGCGTCTTCCGCCTGCAAGGCAACTGCACCGGTGGGGGAGCTGGTTTCTGCCGCAATCGCCGTTGCGGGGGCGATTCCCGCGGCAAGTACCACGGAAAGGGCGATGCCCACGGTTGCTCGTCTTGCTCTTCTTGCGAGAATGTCGTTCATCTCGGCACCTCATTTCAAGGGTTGGCGACTCACTTGGTAGCACTAATGAAAGTATATCAGGCGATTAACCTGCTCTTGAATCTCGCCAGAAATAACGAGCTGTTTACGCATGCTCTAGGGCGACAGTACTATCATGGTTCGAATTGAGTGTGAATGATGATAGGGAGCGCCTTTTTATGATTGAGTTGCTCAGGCGTTTTGGCGGTAAGTTTCGCCGATATATGGTGATTGGTCCTGCGTGCAAACTGATCGAGGTGATCTTCGACCTACTTACGCCGCTGGTGATTGCGCAGATGATCGACAAGGGCATTGGCGCGCACGATGTGAACGCCGTCGTCCACTACGGTATGCTGCTTGGCGCCATGGCTGTGATCGGCATCTCGTTTACGCTCGTCTGCCAAAAGATGGCGGCGCTGACCTCACAGGGCATGGGCACCGATATTCGCGGCGCGCTCTATGGGCACATCAATAAGCTGAGCTATGCCGAGCTCGATCGCTTTGGCACGCCGTCGCTCATCACGCGCATCACCAACGACGTCAACCAGGTGCAGCTGGCCGTGGCGTTGGGCGTGCGCATGCTTATCCGCTGGCCTTTCCTGGCGGTGGGTTCCATGGTCGCTGCCCTCGCCATCGACCTTAAGCTCGGCATCATCTTCTTGATCTGCACGCCCGCCATCGGCCTGGTGTTCTGGTTTGTCATGGCGCGCTGCATCCCGTACTACAAACAGCTGCAGGCAAAGCTCGACCGCATCGCGCTTATCTGCCGCGAGGGGCTTTCGGGCGCCCGCGTGGTCCGCGCGTTTGTGCGTGAGGACCACGAGCGTGAGCGTTTTGCCCAGGCCGCCGATGACCAGGCGCATGTCGCCATCGCGGTGGGCAAGCTCTCGTCGGTCCTCAACCCCGTCACGTTTTTGGTGATGAACCTGGGCGTGTGCGCCATCCTGTGGGTGGGCGGCATCCAGGTCAACGTGGGCGAGCTTACGCAGGGCCAGGTCATGGCGTTCGTCAACTACATGACGCAGACCCTGACCTCCATCGTCTATGTCGCCAACCTGGTCGTGGTCTTTACCAAGGCGAGCGCCAGCGCGTCGCGTATTAACGAGGTGCTTAACTGCGAGCCGAGCATTACCGACGAGGGCAATCAGCCGGTTGCGCTGCCCGAGCCGAGCGCGATGGGCAACGCTGTTCCGGTCCCCGCGCTGAGCATGAGCCACGCGAGCTTCTCCTTTGGCGCGGGCGCGGCCAACGCCGTTGATGACGTGACTTTGGAGCTGCCGCTGGGCAAAACGCTCGGCATTATCGGCGGCACGGGCAGCGGTAAGTCGACGCTCGTCTCGCTCATCCCGCGCCTGTACGACGCGGGCGTCGGCTGCGTGAGTGTGATGGGTACCGACGTGCGCGCCTGGCCGCTCGACCAACTGCGCCATGTGGTCGCGACCGTTCCGCAGCGCGCGTCGCTCGTGAGCGGTACGATTCGCAGCAACCTGACCTGGCGCGACGAGTCCGCGACTGACGAGGAGCTCTGGGCGGCGCTCGATATGGCGCAGGCCAGCGAGTTCGTGCGCAGCAAGCCGCAGAGCTTGGATGCCCCGGTCGAGGCGGGCGGCAAGAATTTCAGCGGCGGTCAGCGTCAGCGCCTGACCATCGCGCGCGCCCTGGTCGGTTCGCCGCAGATCCTGATTATGGACGATTCCGCCTCGGCGCTCGACTTTAAGACCGACGCAGCACTTCGCCACGCCATTCGCGAGCGCAGCGCGCGCGGTGCCGCCGAGGGCGGGCTCCCGCTTACCATGGTCATCGTGAGCCAGCGCGTCTCGACTGTGCGCGATGCCGACATGATCTGCGTGCTCGACCACGGCTCGGTCGCGGGCCTGGGCACGCATGACGAGCTGTACGCAAGCTGCCAGCTCTACCGCGAGATCTGCCAGTCGCAGCTCCGCCGCGAGGAGCTCGAGGGCCAGCAGGGGAGCGCGATGCCCGCGCCCGCCTCAACCACCCCTGCATCCACCTGCGCAAAGGAGGGCTGCTAGATGAATCCGTATACTTCTTCCGGTTCGGTCGCCACGATGACGGCCAATGTGTCCGGCAACGATAAGCTCAACGACCTGGGCGACGGCCCGCGCCAGCCCGGCGACCCCGAGCGCTATCCCGTAGGCGCGGTGACCCGTCGCCTGATGGGCTACGTGCGTCCGCATCGCATTTCGTTTGTGGCGTCGTTTGTGAGTGCCGCCATCTCGGTGATTCTGCAACTCTATACGCCCATCCTCATCGGCGAAGGCATCGACCTCATCGTTGCCGCCGGACGGGTGGACTTTGACGCGCTGCTGCCGCTCGTCACCAAGCTCGCGCTGGTTGTGGTGGGCGCTGCGGTATTCCAGTGGCTGCAGGGCTATTGCGTCAACCGCCTATCCTACGAGACGGTGCGCGACATGCGCGTGGAGGCGAGCGACAAGCTCAGCCGCATGCCGCTCAGCTTTATCGACAGCCATGCCCACGGCGACCTTATGAGCCGCGTGGTCAACGACGTCGACCAGGTGGGCGACGGCCTGCTGCAGGGCTTTACCCAGCTCTTTACCGGCGTCATCACTATCGTGGGCACGCTCGCGTTTATGCTCTCCATCAACCTGACCATGACGCTCGTGGTGGTGCTCGTCACGCCGCTCTCCATCTTTGCGGCCGGCGCCATCGCCAAGCTCTCCAACAAGAGCTTTACGGCGCAGCAGCGCATTCAAGGCCAGCTCGGCGGTCATATCGAGGAGTATGTGGGCGAGCAAAAGCTCGTGGACGCTTTCGCCTATGGCCCGAACGCGCAGCAGCGCTTCGATGCTCTCAACGCCGAGCTCTACACGGCGGGCGAGCGCGCGCAGTTTATGGGTTCGCTCTCTAACCCCGGTACGCGCTTTATCAACAACATCATCTACGCCGTGGTGGCCGTGATCGGCTGCGTGGGCGTGATCACGGGCGTGCCCGCGGCGCTCACGGTGGGCGGCGTGCAGATCTTCCTGTCCTACGCTAACCAGTACACCAAGCCGTTCAACGAGGTCACCAACGTCATCACGCAGATCCAGACGGCCTATGCCTCGGCGCGCCGCATGTTTGCGCTGCTCGATGCACGCGAGCAGGAGCCCGACGCTGTGGATGCCATTGAACTCACCGCCCCGCAGGGCGAGGTCGCCTTTGAACACGTGGACTTTAGCTACGTGCCCGACCGCAAGCTGCTGCAGGACATCTGCATCGATGCCAAACCCGGCATGCGGTTTGCCCTGGTCGGTCCCACGGGCTGCGGCAAGACGACACTTATCAATCTGCTGCTGCGCTTTTACGATATCGATGCCGGGCGCATCGTGGTCGACGGTCGCTCCTCGCGCGACTACACGCGTGAGAGCCTGCGCCGCGCCTTTGGCATGGTGCTGCAGGACACCTGGCTGTTCGAGGGCACGGTGGCCCAGAACATTGCCTACGGTTGCCCCGACGCCACGCGCGAGCAGATTATCGAGGCGGCCAAGCGCGCGCATGCGCATAAGTTTATCGTGCAGCTGCCGGACGGCTACGACACGGTGATTGGCGAGGAAGGCGGCACGTTTAGCCAGGGTCAAAAGCAGCTGCTGTGTATCGCGCGTGTCATGCTTACCGATCCGGCGATCCTGCTGCTGGATGAGGCGACCTCGAGCATTGATACCCGCACCGAGCTGCAGGTGCAGGCGGCGTTCGACGAGCTCATGGCCGGTCGTACGAGCTTTGTCGTGGCGCACCGCCTGTCGACGATTCGCAACGCTGACTGCATCCTCGTGATGCGCGACGGCGAGATTATCGAGCGCGGCACACACGACGAGCTGCTGGCGGCAGACGGCTTCTACGCCGAGCTCTACCGCAGCCAGTTTGCCCAATAAGCACGGTCATGGGACAAATTAATCAGAAGTGTTTGTCCCAAGATTATGCATTCTATCTGCGGCGTGGTGACGATTGACGGTATTTTGTGGTGACGGTTGTCATCGATTCGGGGCATAGGGCAGCTTAGCTGTCTCAAAGCGTATAAATTTTGGGGCTTGCGTTGCTGGTGTGGATGTCCATTGATATCGTCCGCTCTGCCAATCGACAGACGGTGGTTTACATCTGCGTCGTTAGTACTAAGATATTCATCTAATAAATTGCATTAGTGGCTTTAGTTTTGGGGGAAACGAGGCAACGTGACTATGACGTGCTCTTTGGTGGTCAACAGCAAGAGCGGTAATACCAGGATGGTTTCGGGCGCGATCAAGCGCGCTCTGCAGGCTGCGGGCGTTGAGTTTGTCCATGCCGCGGCGTTGAGCGACGATGCGGATGCAGAGCAGGTTGCGCTCGAGGCGCAGGGTGCCAGCGCAGCCGACACGGTGCTCGTCGGTTTTTGGTGCGACAAGGGCGCATGCACGCCTTCGGTCGCGGCGTTGCTCTCCGCCTTGCACGGCAAGCGCGTCTTCCTGTTTGGCACCTGCGGTTTTGGGGCCGACCAGAGCTATTACCAGCAGATTATTGATCGCGTGACTTCCAATTTGGCTGGGGATGCCGAGCTTGCGGGCTGGGCGATGTGCCAGGGCAAGATGGGTCCCGCGGTCAAGCAGCGCTACGAGGCCATGCTCGAGCAAGATCCCGACAACGCGCGCTATAAGATGCTGCTCGACAACTGGATTGCTGCGAAGGACCATCCCACCAAGGAAGATCTGGATAACATGGCTGCAGCCGCCAAGAAGGCCGTACTGGGAGAGTAGCTTCGCCGTCCGCGATCCTTCGTGCAAAACAATACAAATGTGAAAGCCTCGAAGTTCTCGAGGCTTTTTTCTTGACACTTGTGGGCACAACCGCTGCAAGCGTTTGGGGCGACTTTTTCCATCACCCCGATGACGAGGCTGTTCTGGACAACACGCTCGCATACGTTCGCTGGATGTATTCAGAGTGGGAAGGGCTTTCCGGATGGAAGGGCTTTCCGGATGGATGAGGTTGCGGAAGATGCGTCCCGGAATTTGCCTTTGGAATGGGATGGAGTTTCCGGTTAAGGACCTCGGCGGAAAGTGCATTCCGGAATTTGTAGCCGAAGTGGGATGCAGTTTTCCAACGGGCCCGCAGGCGGAAACCGCATCCCACTTTGCGCATGATTTCTGGGACACAGTTTCCGCGACTCGCATGACAGGCCGCGCCTCTGCTGTGAGGCGAGGGCGAGCGGGCACCGGGTAACGTCTGTCGCGAGTTCCGCACGCAAAGAAGGCCACTTAATGTGGCCTTCGTCTTGCGCAGGACTGTCTGAGCAGCAGATGTTACCCGGCGCCCGTCCGCCCTCGTTGGGGATTGCCCGGGTAGGCGAATCGGGATGCGTCCCGCTACTTGATCTTGGTTGTACCTGGCGACAGGTTGGGGTCGGTTTCGTTGGCCTCGGTCTGGAAGTGCTCGGTGTACACGTTCTTGCCGTCGCGGAACATCTCGTAGTATTGCATCTTGGCGTAATCCTCGCGTGCCTTGGTGGCGGCTGCTGCGGCGGCGTCGTCACCGGTGACGTTGGAGGAGAGCGCCCAGCGCAGGCTGGCGTCCTCGTAGCCGACCGAGTTGATGGCGGGCAGCGACTCGCGCAGCGTCATGTGCGCTTTCTGGTAGTCGGTCAGCGGTGCGCCGATCAGTTGCATCAGCTGGGTGGACAGGTAGTTGGTGGACAGGTCGTCGACCTCGCTTGTCTGGTCGCAGCCGGCAACGTCGTAGTTGGCCCAGATGATGTAGTCGGTCTGCCACAGACGTTCCTGGTGCGTGGCATCGTCCTCGCCGGTAAACCACTTATCGTTGAACTTGGACGGGAAGAACGGCTGATGGTCGCCCCAGAACACTACGACCACCTTGCGGTCGAGCTTGCTCAGGGCGTTGAGGAAGTAGCGCAGCGCCTGGTCGGACTGCTCGATGCACGAGACATACTCGTCGACATCGGACAGCGTGCCGTCCTCGACGGTCTTGGCGTCCAGATCGGTCGTGTCGATGTTCAGGTGCACCTGCTTGTCGAGCGGCAGCAGGCCCGTGTCGTAGCCCGAGTGGTTCTGCATGGTCACATCGAAGATAAACTGCGGGTCGGCGTTCTGGTTGAGCAACTCAAGAATCTTGTCGTAGGTCGCCTGGTCGGTCACCATGCCGCGTAGGGTATCGGCGCCCTGGAAGTCGTTGATGGACAGGAACTGGTCAAAGCCAAAGTCCTTGTAGACGTTCTCGCGGTTCCAGTTGGTCGCGTGGTTGGGGTGCATGGCCGTGGTGGCATAGCCGAGCGACTTGAACTGCTCTGCCAGATTCCCGGTCGTCTCCATGTTGTAGATGGTGTACGGATACACGCCCGAGCCCAGGTTGGCCATGGAGTTGCCGGTCATAAACTCAAACTCGGTATTGGCCGTGCCGCCGCCGTAGGCGCTCACGTAGAGCTTGCCGCGGCTGAGGCAGTTGGACAGGTTCTTAAAGTACTGCGGGCCCTCGTAGCCGGCGCGCATGTTCTGGTAGATCGACAGATCCGAGAACGTCTCGTTCATGATGGCGATGACCGTGGGCTTCTCGCTGTCGAACTGCTCCTTTGCGGCGGCGCGCTCGTCGCTCTTGGCCGCGTCGGACTTGTCGTAGGCCTTGGCGTACTTTTTGAGCGTGGCCTTGGCATCGTCGACAGAATAGTCGGCGGGTTTGGGCGGCTTGATGGACTGCGCCGCACTAATAAAGGCGGGCAGGTAGCCCTCGCGCCAGTAGCTCTCGAGCGGGCGCCAGGTGTACACGGTGATACCGAGGGTGTTGTAGTAGTCGATGAGCGTGACGTGCGCGGTCACGCCGCCCAGGCACAGCACGGCCACGAGCAGGTTGGTGAGCAGCATGCGTTTGGTGTTGGCGGCGCCCTTCTGGCGATGCGGCGCCACCAGGCCGGCGTACTCGCACAGCAGCATGCCGATGGCGGTAAAGCCCATCGACAGCACGCAGAACAGCGAGATCGAGAAGGTATAGCCGTTGCCGGCGACCGCGGCGGCGGTGGAGATGGCCGAAAGGTCGCCCGGCTGGATGGGCATGGATTTAAACGTGATGACGAAGAACTCGGCAATGCCTAGGACAAAGAGGGCGAAGGCCAGGACGGCGGGAGCCGCGCCGTGGCGCTGGAACAGGAAGAACAGGCCGACCATGAGCGCGGTGATGATGGCCCACTCGAGCAGGATGCACAGGGGGTAGACCCAGGTAAAGTCGTGGTTGGACGAGACCTCCATGCCCAGCAGCGCAAAGACGCCGGCGAGCAGCAGGCAGAGCACGGCGGCGACGAGCGGTTTGCCCACAAAGGCGCCGCGCAGGCGGGCGAGCTTGCCCGTGGGGGCGGGGGCGTCGGGCGCGGCGAACGCAAAGACGCGCGGTGCGATGCGATCGCGGGCGATGCTCGCCCAGGCGCAGCCGGTGAGAATGGCGTTGGTCAGGATGAGCATCACAAAGGCGAGCGGCTCGTTTTGCGCCACGAGGCCAATGGCGCCCCAGACGGTCAAAAAGAGCTGGAACAGGCCAAAGGCGACGCTCCACCCAAGAGCGCTCTTGGCGACGGTGCCCGACTGAGCGCGAATGGCCTTGGCCTCGCGCAAAACAAGGTAGACGGTCGCCGCAAGACCGACGAGCGAGATAGCGGCTGCGAACATGCTGAGACTCCTCACAAACTTAGAACCTACGAAAGCGGGGGTTTACCCGATTGTTACCAAGATATGCGCAGCATTTGAGGGCTGCGTACAACAACCAGCCATAATAACGCGCACGTGTGGCAGTGTTGCGCAATGGAGTGGCGACCTGCGCGATAATGGACGGGAATTACACGGAAACGTAAAGGCTTCTTAAAGAATTGGCGAGGATGAGGCGATGAACGAGCAGGTTTGCAAGACGGATGTCGAGTGCTGCGATGGAACTGCGGGCGTGGACGCCGGCGGCTATCCGGTCGAAGCTACGGGCAATGCGGTGCTCGATATCTTGGAGCAACGTTCTTCCACGCGTGCCTTTGCGCGCGATGACGACGACCGTCCCGTGGCGGTGACCGACGAGCAGCGCGCGGCGATCCTGCACGCGGCGAGCCGCGCGCCGTCGGCGGGCGCCATGATGATGTACTCCATCGTGAGCATTCGCGAGCAGGCTACGCTGGACCGTCTTGCCGACCTGTGCGACCACCAGCCCATGATCGCCAAGGCGCCCTGGGCACTAATATTTGTGGTCGACTACGCCAAATGGATCGATCTGTTTGAGCATGTTGGCTGCTTTGAGCCCGAGTTTGTCGAACGCACGGGCAAGCAGCCCCGTCGTGCGCCGGGTCTGGGCGACTTTGCCATCGCGGCGCAGGACGCCGTGATCGCCGCGCAAAACGCCGTGGTTGCCGCCGAGGCTCTGGGGCTGGGAAGCTGCTACATCGGCGACATCGTCGAGAATGCCGAGGAAGTCGCCGAGCTGCTCGATTTGCCGCCCTATACCATGCCGCTGTCGATGCTCATCATCGGCACGCCTCGCAAGGAACGCCCGGCGATCGCGCATCCCGTGGTAAATCTAGTGCACGAGGAGCGTTACTGCCGCGCCGACGCCGCGACCATGGATGCGCAGGTGGCCGAGATGGACGCGATGTTCCGTCCGCATGCCCGCGAGGTGGGGGAGCGCGTGGTGGACATCTATACGCGCAAGCACACGAGTCCCTTTATGGCCGAGATGAGCCGATCCATGGAGTGGTGGTTCAAAAACTGGCTCGGTAAATAACCAATGTGGCAAGGGGGCCGTTCCTTTGTTGTCCCTTTGTCGCATTGCATATCGCCGCGGTGGCATAAAGGCCGCATAAATGTTTATCTAGCTGGGCAAATAGCGTCTGGCAACCATGGGCCGATTACCTATAATCCCTTCGAATATTAAAGTTGGGAAGGAAACCGGCTCATGGAACAAAAGACCAAAGACGCGGCATCGCACGCTGCGATCCCGGTGAGCATCTCGGCGATGCTCGTCACGCTGGGCGTGGTGTACGGCGATATCGGCACCAGCCCCATGTATGTAACCAAGGCGCTCGTTGCCGGCAACGGCGGCATCGGAAGCGTCACGGAGGAGTTCGTGCTCGGTGCGCTCTCCCTTGTCGTGTGGACGGTTACGCTGCTGACGACCATCAAGTACGTGCTCATCTCGCTGCGCGCCGACAACCACGGCGAGGGCGGCATCTTCGCCCTGTACAGCCTGGTCAAGCGCTGCGGCAAGTGGCTCATCATCCCCGCCATGCTGGGTGGCGCCGCGCTGCTCGCCGACGGCATCCTGACGCCGGCCGTTACCGTTACCACGGCCATCGAGGGCCTGCGCACCATTCCCGCGGTCCATGCCGTACTGGGCGATGACCAGGGTCGCGTTGTCGCCATCACGCTTGCCATTATCATCGTGCTCTTCTTGGTGCAGCGCATCGGTACGGCCAAGATCGGTCATGCCTTTGGCCCCATCATGACGCTGTGGTTCCTGTTCTTGGGCGGCACGGGTCTGTTTTTTGTCTTCCAGCATCCCGCCGTGCTGCTGTGCCTCAACCCGGTGCGCGGCATTGCCTTTTTGCTGAGCCCCAACAACCACGCGGGCATCATGATTCTGGGCAGCTGCTTCCTCGCCACCACCGGTGCCGAGGCGCTCTACTCCGACATGGGCCATGTGGGTCGCGGCAACATTTACGCCACCTGGCCGTTCGTTAAGTGCTGCTTGCTGCTGTCCTATATGGGCCAAGGCGCTTGGCTTATCAACAACGCTGCCAACCCCGAGCTCATGGGCATTGCCGACCTCAACCCGTTCTACCAGATGCTCGCCCCGGGCCTGCGCCCGTTTGCCGTCGGCCTTTCCACCATCGCGGCCATCATTGCCTCGCAGGCGCTCATTACCGGCGCGTTTTCGCTGGTGTCCGAGGCCAGCCGTCTGGACCTCATGCCGCACATGCAGGTCTTCTATCCTGCCGAGACCAAGGGCCAGCTCTACATCCCCATGGTCAACAACGTCATGCTTGTCGGCTGCGTCATCGTGGTGCTGCTGTTCCAGAACTCGGCGCATATGGAAGCCGCCTACGGCCTTGCCATTACGCTGACTATGATGTGCACCACGCTGCTGCTCTTCTTCTACCTGCACGAGGAGCGCAAGCTCAAGGTCGCACCGTGGGTCTTCGCCGCTTTCTTCCTTTTGCTTGAGGGCTTCTTCTTTGTGAGTTCGCTCACCAAGTTCTTCCACGGCGGCTACTTCACCATCCTCATGGCCGCGCTCATCATGGGCGTCATGGTGTGCTGGTACAACGGCACGGCGGTCGAGCAGCGCCAGTTTACGCTGCTGCCGCTGCGCAGCTATCTGCCGCAGCTCAAGCGTCTGCGCGACGACGACCGTTACGAGCGCATGAGCGACAACATCGTGTACCTGACCAAGGATACCCATACCGACTACATCGACCGCGACATTGTCTACTCGATTCTGGACAAGCATCCCAAGCGCGCCCGCGCCTGGTGGTTCGTCAACGTCGAGACCATGGACGAGCCGTACACGTTTGCCTATTCGGTCGAGACGTTCGACACCGACTACGTCTTCCGCGTGCACCTGTACCTGGGCTATAAGGTCAACCAGCGCGTCAATGCCTACCTGCGCCAGGTCGTTCAGGATCTTGCCGCCACTGGCGAGCTGCCCGCGCAAAAGCACGACTACTCGGTCTACAAGGACCCGGGCAACATCGGCACGTTCAAGTTCGTCATGATCCGCAAGCTGCTGGCGCCCGAGAGCGACGTGGAGCCCAGCGAGCGCACGGCTATCACGCTCAAGTACATTATCCGCCGCGCCGCCGGCACGCCCGCGCGCTGGTACGGCCTGGAGAACTCCAACGTAAGCTTTGAGTACGTGCCGCTGTTCACCAAGTTCAAGGCCGTGAACAAAATGCAGCGCCTGGCTCCCAACGAGCGCCCGTAGGCGTCGGCGGGCTACACGGGGTTGATTATCGATGGATGAAGTAAAAGCCGGGGAGGTAAACATGGATGCAAGGACACTCGATGTCCGCGAGGTGGGTATCGACGCCGCCGAGGACCAGTTCTTCACGAACCGAGCCAACATGGACATGGCCGATCGCGTGATCTCGGTCGTGGCGCTGGTATTTGCCGCGGCGTGTGTTTGCGCCTTGCTCGCGCACGTGCTGTTTGTCTAGCGACTGCCGGTAGTAAAGGCTTTACACTTAGAACCACCACAAGGGAAACCACCACAAAGGTGCCTGGCCCCTTTGTGGTGGTTTTTGTTTTTGAGGGAGGGGTCGGTGCCAATGGACGCCCGCGCGGACGGCGATCTTGCCGATAACTTTTGGTGGAGACGTTCGACGCAGACGCGCCGCGGGCCTCTGTACGATGCCGGTGTGTCGGCAGGGTTGTTGGTGGCGGCGACGGTTGTGGGCGCATTGCTCGACCGACCCGGTCTTGCACCGAGCGTCATGATTGTGTACGTGCTCGCCGTGCAGCTGTGCGCGTTTTTTACCTGGAGCCGCCTGTACTGTCTGCTGAGCTCGGTTGCAGCCGTTGCGCTCTACAACTTTTTGTTCATCGAGCCGCGGTACTCCCTAACGTTTATCGACCATATCCATCCCGGCATGTTTTTCATCATGTTCGTGGTTTCGCTCGTGTCGAGCTCGATCGCGCTGGCGCTGCGTCGCGCCCTGGCGCAAGCCGCGGCCAGCGACCGCCGTACGCAGATGGTGCTCGAAACCAACCGCATGTTGCAGCGCTGCGCCGACGAGCCGCAGATTGTGCATGCCATGGCCACGCAGCTGGCGCGCCTTTCGGGCTGCCCGGTCGTGTGGTACAGCGCCGATACCGAGGATGATGACCTGCTGCCGCGCGCGACGTACACGGCCGTGGGCGATGCCGCGCCGGTGCACCATCTGGCGCCCCAGATGCCGCCGCTGCTCTCGGCTTCGGCCTACGTGGGAACGCCGCTCGACGCCACGTTTGGCGGTTCGGCGTTCTATGGCATCTACCTGACGGTGCGCTCGGGCGACAGCATCGTGCGCTCGAGTGACCCCGCCTCGGTGGTGGGCGTGCTGGCTGTCGTTGCCGAGCCCGATGTGCTGACGCACGAGGAACGGATGCTGGCCGACGCCATCGTGAGCGAAGGCGAGCTCGCGCTCGATCGCGCCCGCGCTATGGAGGCCCGCGAGGAGGCAGCGGTGCTCGCCAAAAACGAGCAGCTGCGCGCCAATCTGCTGCGCTCCATCTCGCACGATTTGCGCACGCCGCTCACGAGCATCTCGGGCAATGCTGACGTGCTGCTCGACCAGGGCTCAACCGGCACGGCGGTGCTCGACGCCCAGACGCGTCGCAACATGCTGCTGTCCATTCGCTCGGATGCGCTGTGGCTCAACGCCACCGTCGAGAACCTGCTTGCCATCACCAAGCTCGAGGGCGGCGGCATGCATCTGTCGACCACGCTGGAGCTCATGGACGATATCGTGGAGGAGGCGCTACGCCACGTGAGCCCGTCCGTGCGCAAGCACGAGCTCAAAGTGGTGGCGGGCGACGAGCCGGCGCTCGTCAACGTCGATGCGCGCCTGATGGTGCAGCTTGTGGTGAACCTGGTGAACAACGCCATCACGTATACGCCGGCGGGCTCGCATATCGTGATTTCGATTGGTGTCGACGAGGGGCGCGTGACGTGCTCGGTCGCCGATGACGGCCCTGGCATTGCGCCCGAGGACCGCGGCCGCATCTTTGAGTCGTTCTACACCGCCAACCATGGCTTGGCCGACAGCCATCGCAGCGTGGGCCTGGGACTTTCGCTCTGCCGCTCCATTATGCTGGCGCATGGCGGTAGCATAGAGGTTGCCGCGGCGGACCCGCACGGCTCGGTCTTTACCATCGAGCTTCCCGCCGCCGATGTTTCGTTTGATAAGGAGTAGCGCCGTGCCGAACTCTGCCGTGAAACCGCTCATCTTGGTTGTTGAGGACGATCCCGCCGTTCGCAACCTTATCGTTGCCGCGCTCGAGGCGCATGGCCTGCGTCATATGGCCGTGGAGACCGCCCATGCTGCTATTGCCGCCGCATCGTCGCAAGCGCCGAGCATCGTGCTGCTCGATCTGGGCTTGCCCGATATGGACGGCGTCAAGGTGGTCGAGTCGGTCCGCGCGTGGTCGGGCATGCCGATTATCGTGGTCTCGGCGCGCAGCGAGGACGCGGACAAGATCCGTGCGCTCGATGCCGGTGCCGACGATTACCTGACCAAGCCGTTTTCGGTCGAGGAGCTGCTCGCGCGTATCCGCACCACGCTCAGGCGCCTTTCGTATGCGCAGATAGGTGTGGGTTCGTCAGAGGGCGCGTTCGATACCGGCGAGCTGCATATTGATTACGACGCCGGCATCGCCACGATGGATGGCGAAGAACTGCACCTGACACCCATCGAGTACAAGCTGCTTTGTCTGCTGGCCCATAACGCCGACAAGGTGCTCACGCACCAGTTTATCCTGCACGAGATTTGGGGCACGGCCACCAAGAGCGACCTGGCGAGCCTGCGCGTCTTCATGGGCACGCTGCGCAAAAAGATCGAGTCCGACCCCGCGCATCCGCGCTATATCCAGACCCACGTGGGTATCGGCTACCGTCTAGTGACGCAGCCGTAACGGGGCGGGAGTAAGGGGTATAAGGGCATGAAGCTCGAGCTTGAAGTAAACGGTCTGACGTACGATGCGTCCTTTCGCGATTGCGATGTTGAGGACGTTTTCAAGCCGTTGTTGACTGAATGGGCGAGGCTGCGTGAGTCGAACTCGCAGGGGCGCATCGTCATACTTCTTGCCGCGCCGCCCGGTACGGGAAAGACGACGCTTGCCCTTTTCTTGGAAAGGCTCGCCTCGACGATGTCCGATATGCCCAGGGTTCAAGCAATTGGAATGGATGGGTTCCATTACTCCAATGCCTATCTCGACAGCCATGTTGTTGTTGAAGATGGAGAGCGCAAAACGCTGCGATCTCGTAAGGGTGCGCCGTTCACGTTTGATGTCGAGGCGTTATCCCATTCAATTTCCGACCTCCGCCATGTGGCACCTTCTCCGTGGCCGGCCTATTCGCGAGAGCTCCACGACGTGGTTCCAGGTGTGATCAATATCACGGGTGAAATCGTCCTCATCGAGGGCAATTATCTTCTCCTCGACGAGCCCCGATGGCGGGATCTCGCCGCAAGGGCGGATCAGACGGTCTTTCTTTCCGCGGATGAACAGATGCTCCGCAACCGCCTCATCCACCGCAAGGTGATTGGTGGCGCGACGCGTTTGGAGGCGGAGGCTTGGTACGAGATGAGTGACGGAAGGAATGTTCGGCTGGTTCTCGACTCCCATGTTCCCGCAGACATCGAGCTCGCGCTCGATGCGCGTGGTTCGGTGAGTCGCGTGCAATAGCGCACCGTGAACGACCGTCTGTCGACTCTGTGGGGCTGTTACAGATTAAATTGTGTCGACAAGCCGCCGCCTTGGCTACAATCGTGGACATCCGAACGGCTCACGGAGGTTTGGCATGATTTCATACGACACCAAGGCGGAAGTGCTCGAGAGGCTTGACAGGCTTACGCGGGATCTCGATGCGGACAACATCCGTACCTTTACGACGGCGAACATCGCCTCCGAATGCCATGTGAGCCGTAGCCTTGCCAGTCAGTATCTCAATGAGCTGGTGCGGCAGGGGCTGGCCATCAAGGTGAACGCGCGCCCCGTAATCTTTCTCCATCGCCATGCGGCGGAGCGCTTTTTTCGGCGCAAGTTCGATAAGTTCGAGTTCGCCACGATGCAAGAGCTGCTCGAGACTGTCGGAATGGACGAGGCCCACGATTTCGACAAGGCGATCGGGTTCGAGTTGAGCTATGGGACGTGCATCGACCATCTCAAAAGCGCGATCCGCTACCCGCCACATGGGCTTCCGGCACTGTTGGTCGGTGAGCACGGTACCGGAAAGCGACTTATGAGCGAGCTGACGTTCGAATACGGCGTCAACAGCGGTGCCCTGCCCCAAGGCGCCCGCTATGTCCACATCGATTGCGCGTGCTATGAGGGGCGCGATGCCGATCTCGAACGCGCCGTCTTCGGTGATGGCGGTCACGGTGGTGCTGCGGCGGAGGCTCGGAGCGGCGTGATCTATCTCAGCTGCTTCGACCATGTGAGCCCGGCGGTTCGCGAGCAGATTCTCCAGCGTATCGGGAGCGGGGATGACGGCGACCGGGCCGATGTCCAACCGCCGCGCTTTCTCCTGTCGACCAATCGTCCGTCCGATAGCGAGGTCGTGCGCGCCATCGCGCGATACGTGCCGATCCTGGTGAACCTTCCTCGCCTCGCGGAGCGCGGCATCGAGGAGCGGACGTCGCTCGTCATGCATTATCTTCGCGTCGAGGGTCGCCGGGTGGGCGCCGATATCGCGATGAGCCGCGGTGCCCTGAGGGCGCTCGTCAACGCCGATTTCAAGGACAACATCGACGGCCTTCGCGCGTGCATTACCAACTGTTGCGCCAGCGCCTATCTCAACCGCGACAGCGAGATTCTCACCATCCAGACATACAATCTGCCGTCGAGCGTGATTGGCCATGCGGAGCCCGAGCCCGATGATGACCAGATCATCAGCGGCGACAAGGACGTCAACGATCCCTCGGCTCGCGTAATCAGGCTCTTCCAGAAGATCATCGACCCGGTCGATGCACTCGATGCGGTGGATATCAGCTTCACGGAGTTCTTCACCGGTGCGACTATATCGGTGCACGCCTACGATGACTACATGAACTTTGAGAATCAGAGCGCCAATCCCCGTATCGGCTCATATGAGCAGCTGCTGGGGCCGGTGGTCGAGGAGGTTAACCGTGCATACGGTATCGAGCTAACGCGAAAGATAACGCGCTCGATCGCGCAGTCGCTCTTCATGCAGCTATGGGGTGGGGTCAACCTCACCAAATGGCGGCAGCTCAACGCGGGGCGTATCAAGCGTGCGCTCGGCCTGCTTGCCAAGAATCAGCCGGGCACGGCGACGGTCGTCGAACAGGTCGCAGCCAAGACCAAGATCGCCCTCGGCATGGAGCTCGATGACCTTTCGCAGCTGATCCTGTTCATCGAGGTGGGGGACGCGCTGCGCGCGACGGGCGGACCGAGGGACTATCTGGGCGTAATCGTCTGCCATGGCTACTCGACCGCCACGAGTATCGCCGATGCTGCCGACCGCATCCTGCGGACGCACGTGTTCGAGGCGATCGACATGACGTACGACCAAGATGTCACCGAGATCGTAGGGCAGCTGTCGCGGCTGCTCGAACGCTACGCCCATTGTAAATCCATGGCGATTTTGGTCGATATGGGCTCGTTGGAGAAAATCAACGATGCCATTAGCGGGCTTACCGCCTGCGACATTCATATCGTCAACAACGTGTCGACGGGGCTTGCCCTCGAGGTGGGCAGCGCGCTCATCGCCCATGCAGATCTTTCCGGCGTGCTCGACCGTGCCGCCGAGGTGTGCGCCCCGGGCTACAGCATCGTGCGCGGTTCGCGCGAGAACGATGCCGTCGCGTTTTGCTCGGAGTCGGGGATCGACGCGGCGGACAAGATTCGCGGCATCGTTCAGAACAGCCTGCCGGGAAGGCCGAACGTCCAGCTCATCACGTGCGACTATTCGAATTTGGCGCAAAAGGGCGACGCTGCGCCCCTGTTCGACGGATACCGGGTCAAGGCGATCGTGGGGACAATGGATCCCGGTGTCGCCTCCGTTCCTTTCGTCGGGCTCGAGGACATTCTGTACCAGGGAAGTTCCGATGCGCTCGATCGGGCGCTTTTCCCGCTCGTCGATCCCGAGGGGGTCGCGGAGTTCCATTCGAACCTGCTTCGCAACCTCACGCTCAAGAGCGTTATCGAGTCGATCACGATCCTCAACCCCGAGATGCTCTATATCGAGGCCGACCGGGCCGTGAAGAGGCTGGCCGAGCTTTCGGGCGAGGAGATCGATGCACGCCGCAGGATCGGTGTCTACGTGCATCTCTGCGGTCTGATCGAGCGCCTGGTCACCAAGAATTTTGTGGATACGGCGCCCGATACCGAAGAGTTCGAGCGCGAGCATGCCGACTTCATCGGGTGGTTCAGGGAGGCGTTCGTCGACATGACGAGGCGCTATCGTGTCGAGATTCCCGTATCCGAGATTTCCTACGTGCACCATATGCTCCACGTCAAAATGGGTGACGCCAAGGGCCGCGCGACGATCGCGGGGATGATCCTGGAGGACGAATAGCCTGCCGCATACTGTTGTGCTCCGGCCCCCGTACCGCTCGACACTGTTGTCGACTGTTCGCTTTGGGAGTGTCGACAATTTCACAATTCCTGTTTATCGGCGCCCCCTGGTTGTTGCAACTCGGGGGCGCCTGTCGATTCGGCGTGCCGCCGATTGGCAAGGGGCCTTACGCCGCTATCTTGAGTTCAGCAAGAGATGAGGGCGACGCGGCCACCGCCGGTGCCCTCCCAAGGGAGCGGGTCCCGGACTCGCAGACACGGAAAGGAAGGGTTGCAATGAGCATCGTCGCAGGGCGCATCGATTATCGCCTCCTGCACGGCATCGTTCAGGGCTTCTGGTGCCCCACCTATGCCACGCAGCGAACGATGATCATCGACGACGCTACGGCCAATGACGAGGTACGGAAGGCTGCCATGAAGCTTTCCAAGCCCTCGGGCCAAGCGCTCTCGATCATCACGGAGGAGAAGGCCCTCACCAATTTCAAGGCCGGTAAATACGACAACCATACCGTGTTCACCATCGCCCGCGACCCGCAGACGTTCCTCGACCTGATCGAGGCCGGGCAGAAGATTCCGGTGCTCACGCTGGGCCTGACGGAGCTTCCGCCCGAGGGCACCCCGGGCGTCCAGGCGGGGCGTCGCGCCTTCATCAAGGAGGAGGACATCCCCGTCTACCAGAAGATCGCGGCATCTGGCACCAAGGTCGAGGTCCGCTACATGACGACCGACAAGCCCGTGCCCATCTCAGAGTTCATCTCGTTGTAAGGAAAGGTGATAAACGTGGAAGTCAACGCGCTCCAGTTTGTCCTCATCGTCCTCCTCGCGGGTTTCCGCGCGGTCGATATGTATTCCACCCAGGCGATTCCCTTCATGCACGCGCTTGTGTGCTGGCTCGCCGGTATCATCCTGGGTGATCCCAACACCGGCCTCATCGTCGGCGGCACCATCCAGCTCATGTCCATGGGCGCCGCGGGCCTGGGCGGCTCTTCCGCTCCCGACTACGGCATGGCCGGTATGGTCGCCACGGTCACGGCGTGCGTGACCGGCAACGGCGACGTCTCCGTCGGCCTTGCTATCGGCGTCGTCGTCGCTATGCTCTACGTCCAGCTCGATGTCATCTTCAAGATCTACAACTCCTGGGTCTTCAAGGTCATCCGCGGCTATGCCGTCAAGCGCGACTACAAGAAGATGCTCACCTCGTGCTTCCTGTCCCATCTGTGGCTGTTCCTCCAGGGTGCGCTCCCGATGGTCATCGTGCTCGCCTTTGGTAAGTCCGCCGTCGAGGCCATCAACGCCTTCATGCCCGCTTGGTTCACCGGCGGCCTCTCCATCGCCGCAGGCGTCCTGCCCGTCACCGGCTTCGCGATCTTGCTGACGTTCATGCCGGTTAAGAAGTTCTACGCGTTCCTGATCGCCGGTTACGTGCTGGCCGCGTACCTCAACCTCTCCGTCCTGCCCATCGCGCTCCTTGGCGCCGTCGTCGCCATCGAGTATTTCCGTCTCAAGTCTGAGACCCCGGCCGTCGCCGCCGCTACCGAGATTGGAGGCGAGCTCGAAGATGAGTAACTTCTTCAAGCCCAAAGATTTCAAGGATTTCGATGAGGCACCGGAGCGCAAGCCGCTTCCCGACGGCTCCTATGAGCCCGTGCTGACTGACGAGGATCTCAAGATCTGCTCCCGTCGCATGTGCCTCATGGACACCGTGTCGTACTCCTACGCCACGCAGAACGCCCCGTGTGCCATGTTCGCCTCGTACTACGCGCTCCGCAAGATCTACGGTAATGACGAGGATGCTTTCAACACCGCGATTTTGAACCAGCTTGACTGCGTGTTCAACGCCACGCCGCCGGTCTCCGGCCTGCTGCTCGGTGCCGGCCTCGCCATCGAGGACAAGGGTCACCTCAACGGCATGAATGCCGAGAACGATCTCAAGGTCGGCCTCATGGGTCCCATCTCGGGCATCGGTGACGTCTTCATCTGGATCCTGCCCATGACGATCCTCGGCTCCATCGCCGGTTACATGGCCCAGCAGGGAAGCCCCGTCGGCATCCTGCTTTGGCTCGCTGTGTGGATTGCCCTGTACTTCTGGCGAATGCAGAACTACGTCCAGGGCTACAAGGCCGGCGCCTCCGTCGTCACCAAGATGGGCGATAAGCTCAACGTACTGACTGACGCCGCCTCAATCCTCGGCCTCACTGTGGTGGGTTCGCTCATTTACAGCGCCGTCAAGATCTCCACGCCGCTCACCTTCACCTACGGCGAGATCTCGCTCGGCATCCAGGAGGGCGTGCTCGATCAGATCTTCCCCAACCTCCTCGCGGTTCTGCTCGCGGTGGTCGTCTACAAGCTGATCAAGAAGGGCGTCAAGCTCAACTGGATCATCTTGGGCATTCTGGTCGCGAGTTGCGTCTGCGCCGGTTTTGGAATTCTCGCCGCCTAGGCGCCTTCCGTCTGCTTCCTTCCTTTTGCCGGGAGACCCTTCCCCGGGCCTCCCGGCATGCTGCGGGCGCCATCCCGCGGCAACGGTTCGTATTCGAACCGTTCCATCGCAGCCGCCGCATCTTACCTACACGCCGCGGCGGCTGCTATGGGATGATTCGTCTAGAGGGCACCCATTGCTGCTTGGTGCTGCCTTCTTCGATTCAAGGAGATAGCTTATGAGACACGTCGTGCTCGCATCGCATCATCGGTTTGCCCAGGGGCTTGCCGACACGCTTGAATTCCTGGGTGCAAAATGCGACTTTCACGTTATCTGCGCCTATGTCGACGAGCGACCGCTCGAGCCCCAGGTCGCCGCGGTGTTCGAGCAGTTCGGCCCCGAAGACGAGGTTCTCGTCTTGACCGATATCCTCGCCGGTAGCGTCAACCAGAAGTTTATGCCCTACGTGGGGCCCAACATCTTTGTGGTCGCTGGTGTGAACGTGGTGCTCGCCATGGAACTCTGCCTGGCGCCTGCTCCGCTCACGGCCGAGGGCATCGAGGAGGCCATCGCGATGGCCGGGGCATCCATCAAGCTCATCAACACCCTCACCGTCGAGGACGACGAGGACGACGAATAGCTCATCTTCGGGCGCGATCGGTTTGGTTCCGCGCGCCTTTTTCTGCCCCCGTGGATTGAAAGGAAGAGACCATGCTCATCAGCGAGGTTATCCAGCATGTCAAGGACTATTGCGGCGGCATCGATTCATTCACCGGCAAGCCGATCGATGAGGAGACCACCCGCGACAAGGTGCTCTACGGCGACACCGACCAGGAGTGCACGGGAATCGTGACGTGTATCTGGCCCACGGTTGACATCATCAAGAAGGCGCGTGAGCTCGGCGCCAACTGTATCATCAGCCACGAGGCCATTTTCTGGAACCACGGCGACCATCAGGATGCGGTGGGCGGCACGGCGGTGTTCAAGGCCAAGAAGGAATTGCTTGACGACTGGGGCGGAGCGGTCTGGCGCTGCCATGACTTCATCCATTCCCGCGTGCCCGTTGATACGGATGGCGCCATGGCGGACGGCATCTTCTACGGCCTGGCCGCCAAGCTCGGTTGGCTCGACTACCGCGTGGGCGATGATAAGGGCTTCTGCCTCGAGTATGAGGTCCCGGAGACGGATGCGACCGAGCTGGCCCGCGAGCTGGTCGCGAAACTCGATCTCAACGGTACCCGCATCACGGGCGACCCGCATGCCCGCGTGCGCCGTGTGCGCATCCCGATGCATGTGACGGGCGAGGCCAAAAGCGACACGCACGAGATCAACGAGACGGACGCCCGCGGCGACGATTGCCTCATGACCATGGAGTTCATCGATTTCACCACGTGCGAGTACATCCGCGATGCGGGGATGCTTGGGCAGAACAGGTGCGCCATCACCATCGGCCACTTCAACCTTGAGGAGCCGGGGATGGAGTATATGGTGGGTTGGCTGCCCGACGCGCTCGGGACCGACGCGGTGCCGGCGACGTTCGTGCGCATGGAGGACACGTACCGCTACGTCGTCGCTTAGCGGATGGGAGAGCGTGCCCGGGCGGCTTTGCAGCCGATCCGGGCTTTTTTGAACGGAGGAAGCTATGAGGGCTGCAAGTGTTTCCGTCGATATCACGCCCCAGGGTAAATTTTGGATGGAGGGCTATATCCATCCCATTCGAAAGGAGCCCGGACTCGGCGTACACGATATGCCGCGAGCGACGCTGCTGCTCGTTGAGGTCGCTCATCGCGAGGCCCTGTTCGTCTCAATCGACGTCTGTATCCTCACGGCCGGGACGACTGACGCGATGAGGAAGGGCTTGTCGAGCTTGCTGGGAATTGAGGCGGAGCGCATCGTCATCAACTCGATCCACACGCATTCCGCCGCCAACGGGTTCGAGGGCGATGGGGCCATGGGTATACCGACGACGCCAGGCTACGTCGAGTATGTGACCGGTCTGGTGCTCCAAGCTGCGACGCGGCTTCGCGACCGCGAGCATGAGGTCGAGGCCCAGATGCTCTTGCGTCATGTGCGCGGCTGGTATTCGAACCGCAACGATACCGAGCTTCCGTTCGATGACGAGGCGTTTGTACTGCGCTTTGTGGATGCGGGCGGCTCCGTGGTGGGCGCGATGCTCAATTTCAACTGCCATGCAACGGTGGTCGGCCCCGCCAATCGCTTGCTCACGACCGATGTCCAGGGCGGCGTGCGCGACGAGCTCGTCGACTGGATCGGCTGCGTGCCCTATATCTTCACGGGCGCCTCGGGCGACTTAGGCAATCGTCAGTTCCGCCAGGGCAACGATTTCGCCGAGCTCAGGCGCATCGTCAACGGTATCGCGGGCGAGATCATGAAGGGCTCGTTCGAGCCGGTCGAGCTCTCGGCTCCCGAGGTGAGCCGCTTCGAGCATCATGTCCACTACAACAACGAGCAGTTCTATCCCGAGTACCAAAAGCAGCTGGATGAGGTGCTCGAGGTGCTTGCCAACAACCCCACGTTCGACGAGAAGAAACTCGCCGACACCGAGAAAATGATGCTCGAGGGGCAGCTGACCCGCCATGAGATGGATTTTACGGTCGAGATGACCACGCTCGACTTTGGCGGCGTGGTGTTCGTGACCTTCCCGGGCGAGCTGGCAAGCGAGCTCGGTGGCATGATCAAGGGAGCGTTCGAGGACACGGGAAAACACACGGTGGTGATCGGCTACGCCAATGATTATCAGGGCTACTTCGTTGCGGCGCATACCTATGGCGGCACGAGCTACGAGAGTTATGTGACGCAGATGCCCAAGGGTTGGACCGAGGAGATGCTCGAGGCCTATCGGGAGCAGTTGTGACGGTGCCGGGTGCGATCGGACTGCAGCCGGGCGAGCTCGCGGTCGGATTCTTCGATGTCGACGGAACGCTCGTCTATCGCGATCCGGAGACGGGCCCCGGTAGTGTTCCGAGTGCGCGGGTGTGCGAGGCAATCCGGGCGTTTGCCGATGCCGGTGGGATTCCCATCATCGCGTCGGGACGTGCCATGCCCGGGCTCGTCCAGCTGTTCGACCTGCTGCCTTTCCGTGGTTGCGTGAGCTTGGACGGCGCGTATGTCCAGCTCGACGGCGAGGTTATCGCCGACCGGTGCTTCGACCGGGTTACGTTGGAGCGTATGGTTTCCGAGATGCTCCGATGCGGTATGGCTGCCTTTTTCGAGGGGACGGACGGATGCGTGGAACTCTCACCCACAGGACAAAGCCTATATGACTGGGGTGAGGTGGCACGGGGTCTGGATGGCATGGCGCGCGCCAACCCGACGCTGCGCTTCGGCAAGGTCGATTTCACCAATGAGGCCATGCCGGCGTTTCAAAGGAGTGGGTTCCTCCAGCGTGAGTTCGGCTATTACGATGTGGGCGACGGCTGCCATGAAATTGTGATGCCGGGTGTCGACAAGGGGTCGGGCTTGCGGCTGTTGACGGAGAGAATCGAGTCCTGTTTGACGGATGGGTTTCGAGGGGTTCGAACGTATGCGTTCGGCGACTCGGAAAACGACCTTGCCATGCTCGAGGCGGCTGATGTTGCCATCGCAATGGGACAGGCTGCGCGGCATGTTCAGGATGCCGCGGATTACGTGACCGATACGTGCGCCGACGACGGTGTGGCGACGGCGCTGAAGCATCTCTTCCTTATTTGAGAAATGGGACAACAACTCCGAGTTGTTTGTCCCGTTTTTTGCGGCTAGCTGCGGTGTTTTGGCTTGCTGGCGTAGAACTTCTTCTTTTTGGGTTTGCCGGCGGGGGAGGGTTTGCCGGTGCCGTGCGGCTTGCCGTCGCCGTGCGGCTTGCCGTCGCCGGCGTGTGCGTGGGCGGGCGCCGCTGCGCGAGGCTTGCGGGCCTCGGGGTTGCGCAGCTCCTCGACGCGCTCGGCAATTTCCTCGGCACTAAAGCCGACCTCGGCCATGGCGTCCTCGATGGGCAGGCGGCGCACGATGTAACAGTGGTGCACCTTCTGGTTGCGTGCGAAGTCCTCGGGGATGGTCTGCGCCGTAATGTCCTGTAGTACCACGCCCGCACGCGCGAGCTTGCGCGTCTCGGGGCGGAAGCCGCGCAGGTTGCAGCTAAAGATGGCATGGCCACCCTGCGTGAGCAGGCGCGATACGCCGGCCAGCAGCTCAGCGTGGTCGCGCTGGACATCCCAGGTGCGGCGGCCCATCTTGGACGAGTTCGAGAACGTGGGCGGGTCGACAAAGATCAGGTCCCAGCGGTTGCGCGTCTGGCGCTGGTCGCGAATCCAGGTGAGCACGTCGTCGCGCACAAAGTGATGCTGCGGCCCCACAAAACCGTTCTGGCGCATGTTGCGCTCGGCCCAGTCCAGGTAGGTGTTCGAGAGGTCGACCGTCACGGTCTCCTCGACGCCACCATCGGCCGCGTAGCAGGTGGCGGTGCCGGTGTAGGCGAACAGGTTGAGGAAACGGCGCGCTTGCTTGGCGTGCTCGCGTACCAGGTTGCGGGTGACGCGGTGGTCCAGGAAGATGCCCACATCCAGGTAGTCGTCAAAGTTGACGGCAAAGGTAAGGCCGCCCTCCTCGATGAGCGGCAGACGGCGGCGTGCGATGTTGGCGCGCTCGCCCGAGCCGCCCTTGCCGGCGCCCTGCTTGCCGTACTGCGAGCCGCCGCGCGAGCGCATGCGGGCTTTGGCATGCACATGCTCGGCGGGGACATCCAGGATGCGCGGCGCGATGGCCAAGATGTCGAGCATGCGGGCCTGAGCCAGCGCGGGGTCGATGGTCTTGGGTGCGGCGTATTCGGCGATGACGAGCCAGCGGCCCGGGGTCTGCGGGCAGCCCTCGTACAGATCGATGGCGGCAGAGTAGTCGGGCAGGTCGGCATCGTAGACGCGGTAGCAGCTCACGCCCTCGCGCTTGGCCCACTTGCGGCGCAGACGGGCATTCTTGCGCAGGCGGTTGGCGAACTGCTCGGACTCGGGGATGAGCACGGGCAGCGGCTTGCCGTCGCCCAGGTCGAGCATGGCGGCAGGCTCGGGCATGGGGGTGCCGGCGGCTTCGTCTTGAGCGTCTACGGTCTGCTCCTCGACATCTGCGCTGGTCGCAGCTTCAAATGCCGCGGCGGCGTGGTCGAGCGAGGGCCAAACCTCAATAGTTGCCTCTTCATTATTGGGCATGACGGCAATGGAGCGCGCGGGCTCGGCATGGAGTGCGCGGGCCATAAGGCCATCGCGGGTGAGCGCGGCGACCGGTGCGGCGATAAGCTCGGGCGCGCGGCGCAGCTCGCCGACCAGCGTCATGGCGTCGTGCATGAGTGAAAGCGGTGTCTCGGTGGTGTCTGCGACTACGGCGGCTCCGGCGACGGCGCCGGCATGGTCCAGCACGGTGGCGGACTTGGCGGCGCAAAAGTCGACAAAACGCTTGTAGCCGGCGCACTTGACCATGCGCTCGGCAGTCTTGCGGGCGGCGGGGTCGATGTCTACGGCCACGATGCGCGCCTGGCGCTCGCGCGCTGCCGTCTCGCGCTCGCGCGCCTCGGCAAGCAGCTGCTCCCACAGGGCGGCGTCGTGTAGCTGCCAGCCCTCAAAGCCCCAGCGCTCGCGTGCGGCGCCCGGGGCGCGGTTGGTCAGAATGTTCACGGCCTCCAGCAGCAGACCGCCGCCGGCGCATGAGGCATCGATCAGCGTGGGAAGGGCTTCATTCTCGTAATCGTCAGCCGTTAACTCGCGCTCGCACAGTGCGGTCCAGCCGACCTGCGCCAGCACCAGGGCGGCGTAGTCGGGGCGCAGCACGTGCGTACCCTCGCCGGCGCGGGTCGCTGCGGGCGGCAGACGCTTGAACAGCGGATCGCCCGAAAGGTCCAGGCTGATGCTCGCGCGGCGCTGACGCAGCGAAAGCAGCAGGTGAACATCGGGATCGGTGGCGTTGACATCGGCGCGACGGCCCGTGGTTTCGGCCAAGCGGTCGCACAATGCGTCCTTGGCGCGCAGGGCCGAGAAGCGCGTGTTGCGCAGCTGCTCGGTCACGCCGCGGGCGGTGATGGCAATGGTGGCGCCGGGGCGGACGATGTTCTCCCAGGCGATGTCGTAAACGCTATCGTACAGCTCATCGGCATCCTGCGCCTCAAAGCGCCCGAGCACCGCAAACACGCGGCTCGCTAGGCGCGACCACAGACAGGCGCGGTAGCCTTCTTCGAGCTCGCCCTCAAACGTGGCGCGGCCCTTCAGCCGGCGAACATGCGAAAGCCCGAGGCGTTTAAGCTCATCGGCGAGTACGGACTCAAAGCCCTCGGGGCAGCTTGCGTAAAATTCCATGGGTGACCTCTCTGGTTGCGTCGCTCCATTATATGATGGATGCCTCGTCTGCCCTTATCCTCGAAAGGAACTCATATGATTGATGCGTGCCCCGATTCCGCCGTGCTCTTTTTTGACGTGGACGGCACGCTGACGTCGTTCGATCCCGACGATATGACCGATAAGGACTTCAATGCAGTCCATCCGTCGAAGGCTGTTGTCGATGCATTTGGTCGCCTGCGCAATGCGGGTCACCAGGCATTTATCTGCACGGGTCGTCCCTTGTGGCTGATTGCCGATGGCCTGCGCGCGCTGAACCCGGCGGGTGTCGTTGCCATGGCGGGAGCGACGCTCGAGGTCGAGGGCCGCGTGGTGCATGAGGACTGCTTTGACGAGGACGTTATTGAGGAGCTTGCGCGCCGTATGGCCGCGGCAGGGATTGAGGCCTTTTTCGAGACCAACGTGGCTACTTTTGCCCTGGAACCCGCGGGTGTTGAGCAGTCGTCTCTGATCGGCACTTCTGTGGTGCACAGCACCGAGGAAATGCGCGTCGACGGCAGTCTGCGCGTGGGCAAGGTGTGCATCGTCGCGAGCGACCTGGCTCGCGTAGCCAACGATGATGGCTTTATCGATCGCGAGTTTGAGTTGTGCAACACCGGTGGTCAGAATCGCGAGCTGAGCCCCAAGGGCATTGACAAGGGCGTGGGCGTGGCGCGAGCGCTGGAATACCTGGGTCGCACCGGCAACGCGCGCACCTTTGGCTTTGGTGATTCCGGCAACGACCTGGGCATGCTCGCTGCGGTCGAGACGGCTGTCGCCATGGGCAACGCCATGCCTGAGGTCAAGGCGGTCGCCGACTACGTGACCGACGATGTCGCACACGACGGCACCGTCACAGCGATGCAGCATTTCGGCCTCATCTAATGAATCCCGCGTTCTGACGTTTGCCCAAACTGCGACTCTTTGCTTTTGCATGCTCAATCGATTTATCAATCCAAACACTGAGGTGTTTATACCGTTCGCCGAGAAGATAAAAAACCGCAGCTCACGCCTTGATAAACGTAGGTAAAGTGTTTAGCAGTTTACCGGCCTTATGCAAGCGAAAGGAATCAGGCAGATGGCAATCAAGGTGTTCGCTGACGGTGCAAACCTCGAGGGCATGCTCGACATGTACGAGAACGGCAACGTTCAGGGTTTCACGACCAACCCGTCCCTTATGAAGAAGGGCGGCGTGACGGATTACCGCGCGTTTGCCAAAGAGGTCTTGACCCACATCACCGATGTGTCCGTCTCGTTTGAGGTCTTTGCCGACGACGTCGAGACCATGGAGGTCGAGGCGCGCGAGATCGCTACCTGGGCCGAGAACGTCTACGTCAAGATTCCGTGCGTGACCACCAAGGGCGGGTCCACCGCCGAGCTGGTGCGCAAGCTTTCGGCCGACGGCATCAAGGTCAACGTCACCACCATCTTTACGCCTACGCAGGTCGATGAGATGGTCGAGGCCGTTGACGCCGAGACGCCGTCCATCATCTCGCTCTTTGCCGGCCGCATCGCCGATACCGGCGTCGACCCCGTTCCGTTTATGACGGAGTCGGTTAAGAAGGCCGCCGCAAAGCCCAACTGTGAGGTCCTGTGGGCGTCCACGCGCGAGCTCATCAACATTTACCAGGCAGAAGCCTGCGGTTGCCAGATCATTACGGTGCCCAACAGCATCCTGGCCAAGCGCAAGAACATCGGTCGCGACCCGTACGAGGTCTCGCTCGACACCGTGCGCGGCTTTGCCAAGGATATCGCCGCTTTGGGCTTCCATATCCTGCCGTAGCGCGAACACTGACTACGCCGCGGGCTGCTCGCCCCGGCTTTCCTTTCCCTATCGCTCACGCGCTCCGCAAGGGTCGCGCTAGGCAAAGGAAAGGCCGGGGCTGCCGACACGAGCTTGCCAGCAAGTTGGCGCTTGGCTTCCATATCCTGCCGTGGGCAAAGGTACCCCCGCCTGCGCCGTGCAAAATTGAGAGTATTCAGCAAGGTAAAGGTCTTTATCAGTTAACCGAAGCATGGAACGGCCCCCGTTTTGGCTCTGATGACGCTAAAACGGGGGCTGTTCCATGCTTTTTCGTCTCTGAGGGGCATCCGGAACGGTGGAATTTGCAGAATACTCGCGATTTTGCACATCGCTACAGGGGGTACCTTTGCTTTGGCGGTTTACTTGCCCTGTACCATGGTGAGCGAGATCTTCTTGCGGTCGCGATCGACCTTTTCGACCCACACCTTGACCGTGTCACCGATGCGCACCACGTCGCTCGGGTGCTTGACAAAGCGGTTGGCCAGCTTGGAGATGTGCACAAGGCCGTCCTGGTGCACTCCCACGTCGACGAAGGCGCCAAAGTCGACGACGTTGCGCACCGTGCCCTTGAGCTCCATGCCGGGTTCCAGGTCGTCGATGGAAAGTGCCGAGCGGCTAAAGACCACCTCGGGCGCGTCGTCGCGCGGGTCGCGGCCGGGCTTCTTGAGCTCGTTGACGATGTCGATGAGCGTCAGGGTACCGCAGTTCAGGTCGCTTGCTAGCGCCGAGATGCTGCCCAGGCGGCGCTCGATGTCGGGCACGCCGCCGCGGCTGAGCTCGCTTGCCGCAACGCCGGCGCGCTCCAGGACGGACGTCGCCACCTCGTAGCTCTCGGGGTGGACGCTCGTCGCGTCGAGCGGGTTCTTGCCGCCGCTGATGCGCAAAAAGCCCGCGGCGTTGAGATATGCCTTGGGACCCAGCTTGGGGACCTTCTTGAGCTGGCGGCGATCGGTAAAGGCGCCGTTTTCCTCGCGGTAGGCAACGATGTTCTTGGCCACGCTCGGCGTGATGCCCGACACGTATCCCAGCAGGCTCGCGCTTGCGGTGTTGACGTCGACGCCCACGCGGTTGACGACGTCCTCCACCACGTGGCCTAGCGTGCGCGAAAGCTCGGTCTGGTCAAGGTCGTGCTGGTACTGGCCCACGCCGATGGACTGGGGCGGAATCTTGACAAGCTCCGCCAGCGGGTCCTGCAGGCGGCGGCCCAGGCTCATGGCGCCGCGCACGGTGACGTCCAGGTCGGGATACTCCTGGCTCGCGAGCTCGGAGGCGGAGTACACCGACGCGCCGGCCTCGTTCACGATCGTATAGCGCAAGCCGGGCGCCTGCTCGGCAATGAACTCCGAGACGACTTCCTCGGTCTCGCGGCTGGCGGTGCCGTTGCCGATGACGATGGTGTTGACGCCGTCCTTCTTGACGAGACGGGCGAGCTCGCGCTTGGTGCCGGCGACGTCGTGGCGCGGCTTGGTGGGGTAGACCACGCCGTGGTCGAGCAGCTTGCCGGTCTCGTCCATGACGGCGACCTTGCAGCCGGTGCGGTAGCCCGGGTCGAGCGCGAGCACGCGGGCGCCGCGGACGGGGCGTGCCGAGAGCAGGCCCTCGAGATTCTTGGCAAAGACGTTGATGGCCTCGGTTTGGGCACGAACGGTAAGCTTGGCGCGGGCCTCGCGCTCAAGCGAGGGAGCCATGAGGCGCTTGTAGCCGTCGGCGATGGCGGCGTCAAAGACGGGCGCGAAGACGCCTTGGCGGCGGGGCCAGCGGTTGCCGAGGCGCGCCGTGGCGGCAGCGCCGTCGACGTTTACACGCACGCGGAGCTTGCCCTCGCGCTCGCCGCGGTCGATAGCCAGCACGCGGTGGTTGGGGATGCGGCGCAGCGGCTCGTCAAAGTTGTAGTAGGGCTCGTAGGGAGTCTTCTCGGCAGGGTCGGTGGCCTCGACGACGATGTCGGCGGTATTTTGCGTAAAGGCGCGCAGGTCGGCGACGTTCTCGGGATCCTCGGCCACCGTTTCGGCCACAATGTCGGCCGCACCTGCGAGCGCTTTCTCGGCGGTGTCGAAGCCCGCCTCCTCGTTGACGTAGGCCGCGGCGGCGTCGAGCGCGCTGCCCTTGGCCGATGCCTGCATGATGATCATGTTGGCGAGCGGCTCCAGGCCGGCCTCGCGAGCCTTCTGCGCGCGGGTCATGCGCTTTTTGCGGTAGGGCTTGTAGAGGTCCTCGACGCGCTGGAGCTGCGTGGCCTCACGAATCTGCTGCTCGAGCTCGGGCGTGAGCTTGCCCTGGGCGTCGATGAGCAGGATGACGTCGTCTTTGCGCTGCCCAAGGTTGCGCAGGTAGGACAGGCGCTCATCGAGCGCGCGCAGGGCGACGTCGTCCATGTCGCCCGTGGCCTCCTTGCGGTAGCGCGAGATAAAGGGGATGGTGTTGCCCTCGTCGATGAGCTTGACGGCCGCCTCGACATTGGCGGCCTTAAGGTTGAGCTCGCGGGCAAGCTGGGCGATTAGATCCATGGAACTCCTTGCGTTTAAGGTGCGTTTGCAGCACAGGGCTACCAAGGATACCACCCGTCCCAAAAGACTGTTTTGGGGCCGCGCCACGAAAACGACCTATCTACTACGTTTGAACCATATGGGTCGACCATCCCTCGGTTTTCCGAAAATACGCAACCCGCCTACCTGCGGTTTTTATTTCTCGAAATTCGGCATGCTTGAGGGTGATCGGTTAAACGTAGTAGATAGGCCCATTTCGTGGCGAACGAATCAGACTGAGGTGCAAAATAGCCCCCGCTCCAGAAAAATCGTCGGCAAGGTAGCAAAAGGCCCCGCGGGCAGGAGGCTGCTCGCGGGGCAAAGAAGAGGGGCTTGTTGGCGGCGGGCCAAGGCGCTCGGCGGGGAGTTTGCCGCGACCCGCTCTTAAGGCATTACAGCTCGACGAGCTGGCCGGTCTCGGCGGCCTCCTTGATGGCGTTGAGAAGCGTGAGCGTCTTGACGTTATCGGCGGGGGTCACGACGGGCTCGACCTCGCGGCGGACGACCTTCACAAAGTGCTTGAGCTGCATCTTGTGCGGCAGCGCCGGGTCCACAGCCGGGATCTCCATCTGCAGCGGCTTGTGCCAGTTAGAGGCGCCGTCGTAGGAGAACTGGTGCAGGCGGGGCAGCGACAGGGCGCCCTTAGTGCCGCCGATAAAGTAGGCGTCGGCGTCGAAGGGGCGGTACTGCGGATCCTCGCGAGCGGTTGCCTCCCAGTTCCAGGGGCTGGCGGTGGCGTCGGAGATGGTCATGCTCGCAAGTGCGCCATCGGCAAAACGGACGTTGACCACGGCGGAGTCCTCGGTCTCAAAACCGCGGGCGGCGCTGGACTGCATACCCTGGACGGCAACGGGCTCGCCCAGCAGATAGCGGAGTAGATCGACGTCGTGAACCAGGTTGACCAGGATCGGGCCGGCGCCCTTCTTGCGGCGCCACTCGACATCGAAATACTCGTCGTTCTTATAGATCATGTAGTGGAAGCTCGACACGGTGAGCTTGCCCAGCTCACCGGACTCGATGATCTCCTTGGCCTTGTTGACGAAGGGGTTGTGGCGACGGTGCTGACCCACGAGAACGGGCACGCCGGCGGTCTCGGCCTCGGCGGCGAAGGCCTGGGCATCCTCCAGGTCGTTGGAGATCGGCTTTTCGACCAGCGGCACGATGTTGCGCTTTACAGCCTCGCGGGCAACGCCCAGGTGCAGGTCGTTGGGGGTGGCGATAATGACGGCCTCGGGCTTGACCTCGTCCATCATCTGAGCGGGATCGGTGTAAAACGGCACGCCGGCGGCCTCGGCCGTGGCGCGGGCGCCCTCAAAGGCGTCGGCGATGGCGACGAGCTCGGCCTCGGGCTCCTCGGTGACAAAGCGGATGTGGTTGCGGCCCATGGCGCCGGCGCCGATGACGGCAATGCGGACGGGGTTGAGCTCAGACATTTCGACTCCTTAATAGTGGTGGCCGGTGGAATGCGACAAAGGGTCTGTCCCTTTGTCGCATCGGTAAAACTAGGCGGACTTCTTCTTGCTGTCGGAGACCATCATGTAGACGGTGAGCACGACGGCGATGGCGGCGATTACGATGGCGCCGTAGAAGGACTGCTGGTAGGCGGCGCTGCCGGCCTCGGCGTGATACAGCACAGCGGTGATGGGCTGGCTGATCCAGGTGGAAGCGGCGTAGCCCAAGAACATGATGCCGTAGTTGACGCCGATGTTGCTGGTACCGAAGGCGCCGCCGGTGAGCGGCGGGTAGATGACGAGCAGGGCGCCAAAGCTAAAGCCAAGCAGGGCGAGCGCCACAAAGAACATGGTCTGCGTAAAGCTCATCGACATGATGACGAGCGCGACGATGGTGACGACAAGGCTGATGAGCAGCGACTTGTAGGCGCCGAGCTTGTCGATGATCTGGCCAAAGGACAGACGGCCGACCAGGTTGGCGCAGGTGTTGACGGAGACCACCACGCCGCCGAGGGCGACGGCCGCGGCGCTCGTGGGGTCGGCGAAGAGCTGGACGGCGGCGATGGAGGCAACCTTGCCCACGAGCAGGGTGCCGGCGGTGGCGGCAAAGGCGAAGGTGACGATGAGGACCCAAAAGCGCGGGGTCTTGACCATCTCGCCCGGGGTGAGGTCGCCGAAGGTGCCGGCATGCGCGCCACCCTTGGGGGCCTCGAAGCCCTCGGGCAGCCAGCCGGCCTCGGGGGCCTTCAGGAACAGGGCGGAGGCGGCGATCGTCACAAAGAAGATGACGCCGAGTGCCTTGAGGGCGCCAAAGATGCCCAGGCTCGGGATGAGCAGCGAGGCGAGCACCGGGGACAGCACGGCGGGGCCGGCGGTCGAGGCGGCAAGGGTGATGCCGGAGGCGAGACCCTTCTTGTCGATGAACCACTTTTGGCCGGTGGTGAGCGCGGGGTTGTAGCCCAGGCCGTTGCCGATGGCGGCGACGAGCGAGAACCACAGGTAGAACTGCCACGGCTCGGTGACGGTGCCGGACATGAACCAGCCCACGCCGTAGCACACGGCCGCGGCGATCACGACGTTGCGCGGGCCGATTTTGTCGGAGATGCGGCCGGCGAAGATGCCCGTCACGGCCATGATGGTCTGGAAGACCGGGAAAGCCCAGGTAAGAGCGCTGGACCACTCGGGGTAGACGGCGAGCAGGTTTTTGCTCACGACGGAATACAGCGCGATGGAGCTGATGAAGAACATGGTGACGCACGCGGCGGCAAGCACGACGGCGCGACCCTTGTTGGAGTTGGTGGAAGCCATTGGACTCTTTCTAATCGATGCGGGGAGGGGAGGGGCTTGCCCCATGCCCCTCTCTACCGGGTTGGTTTACTGGTCGGTCGGCTTGGCGACGCCGGACTCGTCAGACCAGAGCTCGACACCCTTGTTCTTAAGGTAGTTGTCGGCGTATGCGCGACGGCCGCCGGGCTTGGCGGTGAGGTCGCCCATCATGTTGGAGAAACCGCCGTCGACCTTGATGGCGTCGCCGGTGGTAAAGTCCGAGCGCTTGGATGCCAGGAACATGACGGCGTTGGCGATATCGCTGACCTCGCCGATGCGACGCGTGGCGATCAGGCGGCTGCGGCTCTTCTCGACCTCGGGGTCGGCGTAGAAGTTGGCCGACATGGGGGTCTTGACGAAGCAGGGCTCGACGCAGTTGGAGCGCACGCCATACGGGCCCCACTCGGCAGCGAGCATCTTGGACATCATGTTGACGCCGGCTTTGGTGGAGCTGTACACGCCCGAGAACGTCTCGGGGGAGTGACTGGCGACGGTGGAGATGTGCACCAGGCGACCCTGGCCGGCCTTGATCATCTCACGACCAAAGCGCTGCGAAGTGATGAAATAGCCGGTGAGGTTGACGTTGAGCACCTGCTCCCAGTCGCTCAGCGGCAGGTCCTCCATAGCGGCGAAGCGCAGGATGCCGGCGGTGTTGACGAGGACGTCGACGCGGCCGAAGTTGGCGATGGTGGCGTCGACGGCGGCCTGAACCTCGGCCTCGTCGGTGGCGTTCATCTTGTAGCCCTCGGCGTGGATGCCAAACTCGGCGGCGAGGTCGGCGGCCGCGGCCTTGACCTTCTCCTCGTCCAGGTCGAGCATGACGACGTTGGCGCCATTGCGGGCGAACTCGCGGCAGATCTCGGCGCCCATACCGCCGAGTGCGCCAGTCACGGCGCAGACATCGCCCTCGAGCTTAAGCCAATTGCTCATAGGATCTTCCCTTCTTGTGCCTCCCAGTGAGTCGCTCCCATTAACCGACCCACGTGGTTTTCGCTGGTTATCGTATGCTTTGCGTTTGCGCAGGTGAATTGCATATTTGTTAGAATAGCGTTAACCGTAGGTTTACACCGTGCGCTGCAGTTTGCCTGTGCTGAGCGCGTGACCTGCGAAAACGACCCCCTGCGGCACCGTGTGGCCGTACGTGCGAAAACGGAGAGATGACGTGTACGATCGACGACTTGAGGCCATATCGGCCGCCGCGGAGCTGGGAAGCTTCTCGCGCGCTGCGGCAAAGCTGCGCGTGTCGACGCCGGCGCTCGTCAAGCAGGTATCGGGGTTCGAGACAGAGTTCGGCATCACGCTGTTCGAGCGCTCGCATTCGGGCGTCAAGGTGACGCCGGCGGGCGCGCTGTTAGTGGACGACGCGCGCTCGATCATGCGCCAGTCCGAGGATGCCCTGCGCCGTGCCCGACGCGCGGCGGGCGATGGCGGTGCCGTGCGCCTGGGCGTGTCGATGATGTGCCCGGGGCGCCAAACGCTGTCGATGTGGCCGAGTGTGCACGAGCTGGAGCCGTCGCTGCGCTTTGAGATTGTGCCGGTGAGTGACCTCTACGATGAGCGCGAGACCGTCATGCGCAGTCTTGGTCGCGAAGTGGATGTAGTGCAGTCGAGTTTTTCGACCCCGCGCTGGGGCGACGCCTGCCAAAAGCTCCTTATCGTCAACGTACCGTTTTATATTGATGTGCCGCGCACGAGCCCGCTTGCGCGCAAGACGCGCATCACGGTTGCCGACCTGGAGGGCATGCGCCTGCGCGTGCTCCGTCACGGCAACGACGCTATGGACAGCCTGCGCATCGACCTGTTGGCCGACGGCGGTGTGGACGTGATCGATGTGGATAGCTTCGACTTTGCGCTCTTTAACGAAGCCGAGGAAAAGGGCGACGCGGTGCTCACCTGCGGCGCATGGTCGGGGGTGCATCCGGCCTTTGTGGGCGTACCGTTCCTGTGCGGCCGCGAGGTGCCGGTCTTCTTGCACTACCCGCTCGAGCCAACCCTCCAAGTACAAAAATTCGTCAACGCCATGGCCCAACTCCTCAAGTAGCTTACACAAAACGAGGCCCTGGCCAAACGGCCAGGGCCTCACTAACCTTTATTCCGTTTTAAACAACGGGCTGATTGCGCGCAGGAGGGTGCCCCGGGGCGGCGGGGTATTTCCTCCGCGCGCAGTTTCGCAGCGCAGCGAGAATGTTTGAGCACGGGATGATATGTGT